>JAHDYE010000001.1:0-47010 GCA_023383035.1 Burkholderiaceae bacterium
ACGTCTTCGAGGTGCTGATGGACGCCGTGCGCGTGTGCTCGCTCGGCCAGATCACCAACGCGCTCTTCGAGGTCGGCGGGCAGTATCACAGGAGCGTGTAGGCGAGTCTCAATTTTTCATACGCCGACCCACCTGGAGACGTAGTCCAGGTTGGCCCGGAAGCTCTGTGCATCGCCCTGCCAGACGATGCAGCCCTTCTCGAGCACATAGTGCTGGTCCGCCAGCCGTGACAGCGGTTCCAGATTCTTGTCGATCACCAGCATCGCCAGGCCCTCACCTTTCAATATCTCGAGGCATGTCCAGATCTCGAGTCGGATAAGCGGCGCCAGGCCTTCGGTGGCTTCGTCCAGGATCAGCAGGAGCGGGTTGGTCATCAGTGCGCGACCAATGGCAAGCATCTGCTGCTCGCCGCCGGAAAGATTGGCGCCGGCATTGCTGCGTCGTTCCCGTAGTCGGGGGAACATCGAATAGACACGCCCCAGCGTCCAGGGTGCCGTCGCCCCATGTCGGTTGGCAGCGCCACAAACCAGGTTCTCCTCGACAGTCAGGTTGGGAAAGATCGAGCGGCCCTCGGGCACCAGACCGATCCCGCAGCGCGCGATGCGCCAGTCGGGCAGGTCGGTGATGTCGGTTCCGGCGAAACGGATGCGGCCGGCTCGGGCCTTGATGCGCCCGGTCAGCGTCTTGACAATGGTCGACTTGCCCATGCCGTTGCGCCCGATCAGCGTCGCGACGCGGCCGCGCGAAATCTCGATCGAGACCTTTCGCAGCACCTGTACCAGGCCATAGCCGGACTCGATGCCTTCGACTTCCAACAAGGGCGATCTCACATTGCCCCCTGCCCGTCTCCCAGATAGGCCTCCCGCACCGACTTGTCGCCGCGCATCGCATCTGGCGAGCCGCTGGCGATGGGCCGCCCCGCCACCAGCACCGTCAAACGGTCCGCCAGTGAAAACACCGCGTCCATGTCGTGCTCCACGAGCACGATGGTGTAGTGTCCTTTGAGCCGGGCCAGCAACGCCACCATTTCATCGGCTTCGGCTCCGCTCATGCCCGCGAGCGGCTCATCGAGCAGCATGATGCGGGGTTCGAGCGCCAGCACCATTGCCAGTTCCAACTGTCTGCGCGCTCCATGAGCAAGAGTATGTACGCGGGAGTCGGCTTCACCCGCCAGGCCGACCAGTTCGAGCGCATCACGCGCAGGCGATATCAGGCGCTGATCTTGTCGAGTGTCCCGGAAAAACGAGAAGCTGTGTCCTTCCCTGGCCTGTACGGCAAGCATCACGTTCTGCAGCGCGCTGAACGGCGGGAAGACCGAAGTAATCTGATACGAGCGCACCAGTCCTCGCTGAGCCCGCTCGTGCACACTCAACCGGGTGATCTCCTGGCCTTCGAAGAATATATGCCCCTGGCTGGGCTGCAATTCACCGGCAAGCAGGTTGATGAGCGTCGTCTTACCCGCGCCGTTGGGCCCGATAAGGGCGTGCAGCTCACCCACGGAGAACTTGAGATCCGTACGATCGGTAGCGATGACGCCTCGAAAATGCTTGACCAGGCCGTGCACGCTCAGCACGGCGCTCTTCTTCGCATTCATCGCGGTTCCCTCGCTGAGCGCAAGCTACCGAGCAGACCGCGCTCCAGCGACAGCGTAACCGCTACGATGAATACGCCGACCAGTGCCAGCCGGTAATCGCTGAACGCGGTGCCCAGGCCGCCGACCAGCGGCAGATTCATGCTCGATAAGGCCTCCTCCAGCAGGAGCAGCACGGCGGCGCCAACTATGGGACCAGCCAGCGTTCCCATGCCCCCCAGGACGACGATCACGATCAGCTCGCCCGACAGCGTCCACTGCATGTACGACGGAGAGACGAAGTTGGTGAGATTCGCCAGAAGCACGCCCGCCAGCGAGGCTATCTGCGCCGACAGCACATAGGCAAGCAGGCGATAGCGAAAGCATGCAAAGCCCATCGCGGCCATGCGCCGCTCGTTGACGCGTGTGCCTTGCAGCACCATGCCGAAGCGCGAGTGAACCAGCCGTGACATGCCGAACAGCACCGCCAACAGGCACCCCAGTACCAAATAGTAGAAGCCTGTCTCGTTCGCGAGATCCAGCAGGCCGAAGTCGCTACGCGCATCGATCTGCAGCCCATCCGCGCCGCCATAATCCCTGGCGCCGACGGCAACGGAATAGACCATCTGGGCGAAGGCCAGCGTGATCATGATGAAGGCCATTCCGCTCGTGCGGAGCACCACGGCACCGACCGCTGCAGCAACCAGAGAATTCACCAGCAGCGCCACGCCCAGATGCGCCCAGCCGCTGGTTATGCCGTGCACCGACGACACCCCTACCGCGTACGCACCCAGTCCCACGTAAAGCGCATGGCCAAAGCTCACCATGCCGCCGTAGCCCAGCACCAGATTGAGTCCGACCGCAGCGAGCGCCAGGATCATGATGCGGCTGACCAGGCTGAGGTAGTAGGGTTCGTCGATGATTCGAACGGCCAAGGGAACGAACACCAGCAGAACCAGCACCGCCGACGTGCACCATTCCCGAGGGCCGAAGAAGCGAAGTGGATCAACCATATTTCGGCGGGAAGAGACCTTGCGGGCGCAGCACCAATACAGCGGCCATCACGAGATAAATCAGCATCGACGAGATCGCCGGACCGATGGCCTGCGCGAGCGAGCGGTCCAGCAACTCGCGCAGCAGCATCGGCAACAGAGTGCGGCCCAGCGTGTCGATCACGCCTACCATGAGGGCGCCGTAGAAGGCGCCGCGGACCGAGCCGATGCCGCCGGTAACGATGACCACCAACGTCATGATCAGGATCGGCTCACCCATGCCCGGCTGCACCGACGACAACGGCGCGGCCATCGAGCCGGCCAGCGCGGCGAGCATTGCACCGAGCCCGATGACAATGCTGTTGAGCCGCTGCACATTGACGCCCATCGAAGCCGTCATGGGAGCGTCCGAGGCCGCTGCTCGGATCAGGATACCCAGCCGCGTGCGGTGGATCAGAAGATACAACGCGACACCGACGAGCCCGCCAACCGCGATTACAATGAAGCGGTAGGACGGATACGGCAGGCCGAAGAGCATCACGGGTTCCGATAACGCTGCCGGCACGTCCATCGATTTGGCCGACGGGCCCCATACCAAACGCACCAGTTCGTTGAAGATCATGATCATGCCCAGCGTCGCGAGTACCTGGGCCAAATGGTCGCGTCGATACACGCGACGCAGAACCACCCGTTCCGTGGCCAAACCCACCAGCAGCGTGGACACTATCGAGATCATCCCGGCTGCGAGAAAAGAGCCGGTCCGCTCGAATGTCACCACCGCCACGTAGGCACCCACCATGAACAGCGAACCATGCATAAGGTTCACGAAGTTCATGATTCCCAGCACCAGCGTCAGCCCGGCCGCCAGCAGAAACAGCAACATGCCGAACTGCACGCCGTTCAGCAGTTGAACGAGAAGAAACGTGAAGCTCATCGTGACCCGCGAAACCGGGAAGCGGCAAGGAATTTCTGTCTCATTTCAGCGGGCACTTGGAAGCGTGCTCGTCCGTGAAGTCTTTCAATGAAGTAGCCACCGTCTTCAGGTTTACGCGTCCGTTGGCATCCAGCGCCACCTGTTGAATGAAATAGTCTTGCACCGGGAATTGATTGTTTCCGAAGCGGAACTTGCCTCGTACCGAGGCGAAGTCGGCCGCCTTGAGCGCCGCGCGCAATGCCTCCGCGTTCCCTACGTCTCCTCCGACCTTCGCGAGCGCCGAATCGATCAACTGAGCAGCGTCGTAGCTCTGTGCAGCGAACTGCGTGGGGATGCGGTTGTACTTGCGCTCGAAATCCTCGACGAAGCGGCGATTGGCGGCATTGTCGAGATCAGGGCCCCAAACCGCACCGTTGTATGCGCCGAGCGCGGCGTGCTGAAGTGCCGGCAGGGTCGAACCGTCCACGGCCCCGACGGCGAGAAGCGGCGTGGTCTTCATCAAGCCCGCCTGATTGTATTGGCGCACGAAGTTGATGCCCATCGCGCCGGGGTAGAACACGAAGACTGCATCGGGCCTGGCGGCAGCAACCTGTGTCAACTCCGCCGAAAAGTCGATCGCATTCATGGCCGTATATATTTCGTCGACGATTTCGCCTTTGAAGGCGCGCCGAAAACCACCGAGGAAGTCCTTGCCAGCCTGATAGTTCGGTCCCAACATGAAAACTTTCTTGAACCCGCGCTGGTTGGCGTACTCGGCCTGGGCAACGGCTGTGGCATCCTGCTGGAACGAGGTAATGAACTGATACGCGCTGCATTGCGCGCCAGCAATCGGCGATGGGCCGCCTAACGAGCCGACGAGGAATACCTTGGCCTCTGTAACCGGCTTGTGAATCGCCATCATCACATTGGAGAAGGTGGCCCCCAGGACGATCGACACACGTTCTTTGTCGATCAGCTTCTTGACCAGTTGGACCGCCAACTCCGGTTTGAGCTGCGTGTCTTCCTTGATCACCTGCACCGATACGCCTCCGAGCTTGCCGCCGTTGCGTTCGACCAGCATCATGAAGCCGTCGTATTGGTCCTGGCCTAGTACTGCCTGCGGACCAGACAGCTCGCCGATGAAACCGATCTTGACCGGTGTTTGCGCCGGTGCGGACAGAGCCGCTGGGACGACACAGGCGGTCAGCACGATCGCACTCAAGGTCTTTCGCATGTTCATCGAATGTCTCCTGTTGGTTCTTTCCGAATGCGGGCTACCGAGGCGCCGAACTCCTGCGCATCGTCGAGTCGCCCATACCTCCTCGTAGTGCCGACAGAGCGTCTTCGCGCTCGTCCTTCATTCTTTCGATGCTCGTTGCCGCAAACTACGAGGCGAGGCCGTCAATGACGTGCCCAACCGCCATCGACGCAAAGCGTTTGTCCTGTTACAAACGCGGAATCGTCCGAAGCGAAAAACAGCAAGGGGCCCACCAGATCCGCGGGGGTCTGTTTACGCTTGATGCATTGGGACGCCACCAACATGTCCCATGCCTGCAGCAGTTGGGGCGTTGCTTCCAAACCCTCTGTTTTGGTCAAACCGGGTGCGATGCAATTCATCGTAATTCCGAATTCACCGACTTCAGCAGCTAGGCTCCTGGTCAGCCCGATTACTCCGCCCTTCGTGGACACGTAGTGCGCGAAGTGGGGAACGCCCATAAAGAAAGTCGTGGAGGTAATCGTTACGATACGGCCATAACGCTGCGCCTTCATCTGCGGCAAGGCGGCCTTGATACAGAGAAATGTTCCGTCGAGATTGACACGTAACACTTTCTGCCAGTCATCGAGGCCGATCTGCTCGAACGACTGCATAGGATAGACGCCAGCATTATTGATCAGGATATCCAGGCGTCCGTACGCATCCAGCGTTCGCTCGACCATATTTCCGACATCTTTCTCGTTGGCGACATCGACTTTCATACCGATTCCGGTCCCGCCTGCCGCTTCGATTCTCTCCAGTGTGGGCGCCGCATCTTGTATGTCCGCCACCAGCACCTTTGCCCCCTGCGACGCGAGCGCGATGCTGAACTCCTTGCCTATTCCAGCGGCCCCTCCGGTAACGACCGCGACGCGCCCCGCCAATCTTTCTTTCATGACCTCTCCTTCGACCGATAGTGTGTTGTACGACCGCGATTCGGCTGCATCCCTCGTTGTTCGCTCGCTCTCTGCAGACGGCACATGGAACACGGGCATCGACCCGTCTGTCACCTCCGTATCCCGGCGCCTCCCGGGTACAGATCGGTGATGGTCCCTTCCGCCGTTTCGGCCGCAAGCGCGAGAGTCTCTGCAAGCGTGGGATGCGGATGTATCGTCAGGCTGAGATCTTCGGTCGTGGCGCCCAGCTCTATCGCAACGGCCACTTCTCCGAGAAGCTCGCCCGCGTGCGATCCGACGATCCCCGCGCCTACGATCCGGTGCGTGGTCTTCTCCACAAGCAACCTGGTGAGTCCTTCGTCACGTCCCAGGCTGAGACTGCGTCCGCTTGCCGACCATGGGAATGCCGCCTTCTCCACCGCGATCCCGCGGGTCTTCGCGTCCGTCTCGGTCAAACCGATCCAGGCCACTTCCGGATCCGTGTAGGCAACGGCCGGAATTGCCGCTGCCTCGAACGATGCGACGTGGCCTGCCGCGACCTCGGCCGCGATTTTTCCTTGATGCGCCGCCTTGTGCGCGAGCATCGGCTCGCCCACGACGTCGCCGATGGCGAAAATGTGTGGAACGTTGGTGCGCTGGCGTTCGTCGACGGGAATGAACCCGGCCTCGTCGACCTGCACCCCTGCTTTCGCGGCGCCGATCTCCTTCCCGTTCGGCTGTCGCCCGATCGCAACCAGCACCCGATCGAAGCACTGCCGCGACGCGGCCCCCGCGCCTTCCAGGTGGACTTTCAGCTCTTCCGCCAGCGCCTCGATCCGGATCACGCGGGTGCCGAGATATATGCCTTCGCAGCGCCTTTCCAGCCGCTTGCGCAACGGTCGAACGAGATCTGCGTCCACGCCGGGAAGCAGCGCATTCGATAGCTCTACGATGGTCACGGTGGAGCCGAGCGCCGCATACACGCTCGCCATCTCGAGTCCGATGACGCCGCCGCCGACGACCAGCAAACGCGCGGGCACGTCTTCCAGGGCAAGTGCGCCCGTCGAATCGATGATGCGTGGATCGTCCGGAACGCCCGGCAGGGCCCTGGGCCGGGAACCGGCCGCGATGATCGCCCGATCGAACGAGATCCGTTGGACGCCTGCGGCGGTCTTCACATCGATTTGGTGCGGCGTCGAGAAGGCGCCTTCGCCCCGCACAACGGCCACCTGGCGCAGTTCCGCGAGCTGTTCGAGCCCTCTCGCGAGTCGGGCGACTACGCCCTCCTTCCACCTGCGCAGGCGCTCCACGGCGAGGCGGGGCGGTGCGAATTCAACCCCCGCCTCGCCGAGTTCCGCGGCCTCCGTGATGACTTTGGCCACGTGCAGCAGCGTCTTGGAGGGAATACAGCCCACGTTGAGGCAAACGCCGCCGAGCGTGGCGTGTCGCTCGATCAGCACCACCTGCTTTCCGAGATCGGCGGCCCGGAACGCGGCCGTGTAGCCGCCCGGGCCACCGCCGAGGACCACTACGTCCGCGTGTCGATGTACCGCATTGGGCACGCCCGCCGTCATTCCTCGTCCCCGAAACCTTCGAGTGCCTCCTTGAGCGCCCCGAGGAATCGGCTTGCGACCACTCCGTCCGCGACGCGGTGGTCCACCGACAACGTCATGGTCGTCATCGGACAGATCGAGATGGACCTTCCATCCGTCACGACGCGCGGTGCAACCTGTCCGACCGCAAGAATCGCCGCCTGCGGCGGATTGATGATGGCCACGAAGCTGTCCACGCCGAGCATGCCGAGATTCGATACGGTGAAGGTCCCGCCGTCGCAGTCGACGGCGGCAAGCTTCCTGTCGCGCGCCTTCGTGGCCAGCTCGCCCGTCCGGCTGGCCATGCCGCGAACGCTCAGGCGGTCCGCCCGATGTATCACCGGAACGATCAGTCCTTCCTGCACCGCCGTCGCCATTCCGATGTTGACGTCGGCAAAAACGGTGATCTCGTCCCCGCTCAAGCTGGAGTTGAGCGCCGGAAACGCTTTCAGCGTGCGCGCTGCGGCCCACAGAACGAAGTCGTTGTAGGAAGGAATCGCCGTCTCCCCCCTTTCCTTCCAGGCTGCTCTTCTTTCCTGCACGCGGCGCATGTCCACGTGCATGCTGACGTAGAAATGCGGAGCCGCCTGCTTGCTCAGCGTCATGCGCTCGCCGGTGGTTCGACGCATCGCGCTGAGTGCAATGCGCTCCTTCACCGCACGGATGTCGCTCTCCGGGAGAGGACTCGGGCGCGCCCGCGCTTCGGCGCCGGGTCCCCTCGCCGGCACTCCCGCCGGGCGCGAGGCCACCGCCCGCAGCACGTCGTCCGCGACGATGCGACCGTGCGGCCCGGTGCCGTTCACCCCGGCGAGATCGACTCCGTTCTCCCTCGCGACCCGCCGTGCCGCCGGCGAGGAGCGCAAGGGCAACGCCTTCTCGTCGCGACGCGCGTGCGCCACGACCGCCTTCTCCTGCATCGAGACGCGTCTTTCGGCGTCGGCTTCGACACGGATGGCGGGTCGGGGTTGTTCGCCGGCCGCCGCGGTGGGCGCATCGCCTTCTGCGCCGAGCACCGCGAGCACGGTACCGACCGCGCAACTCTGCCCTTCGGCAACGAGAATCTGGCGCAGGATTCCCTCCGCCTCGGCCTCGACTTCCTGGACCGTCTTGTCCGTCTCGATCTCGAGGATCGGTTCTCCCTTGCGAACCGCGTCCCCCGGGGCCTTGTGCCAGCGAACGACCGTGCCCTGGTCCATCGAGGGGCCGAGCTTCGGCATGAACACCTCGATCATTTCAGGACCTCGCGCACGGCCGCGACGATTCTGTCTTCATCGGGATCGATGTGCTTCTCGAGCGGAGGGCTGAAGGGAACCGGGACATCCGGCGTCACCACGCGCCGGATCGGGGCTTTCAGGTACTCGAATCCCTCTTCGGCGACGAGCGCGGCCAGTTCCGAGCCGACGCCGCAGCTGCGGTGGCCTTCGTCGGCAATCACCACGCGGCCCGTCCGGGCGATCGAGCGCAGCATCGTCTCCTTGTCCAGCGGTACCAGGGTGCGCAGGTCGATGACTTCGACCGCGATTTTCTCGGCTGCCAGCCGATCCGCCGCGTGAAGCGCCCGCTGGACCATGTAGGAGGTCGCCACGATCGTCACGTCGGCACCGGCCCGCGCGACGTTTGCCTTGCCCAGGGGAATCGCCGGGCATTCATCGGGCACGGGGCCGACGAGCTCGAAGAGTTTCACGTGATCGACGAAAATGGTCGGGTTGTCGCTGGCCACGGCCGCCTTGAGCAGGCCTTTCACGTCCTGCGGGGATGCAGGCAGCACGATCTGAAGGCCCGGAGTGTTCCAGAGCATGGCCTGCGGGCTGTGGGAATGCTGCGCGGCGCCGCCGCCGCGAATGCCGTGCAGGATGTGGAAGACGACGGGCACCTTGATCTGGCCGCCGGACATGTAGTGCGCGTTGGCGGCCTCATTGGCGATCTGCGAGAACGCCTGGAACAGGAAGCTGGACGTGGCGACATCCACGATCGGGCGTTCGCCTGCCATGGCTGCGCCGATGCCCAGGCCGCAATACGCCGCCTCGGAGATGGGGGGATCGAAGGTGCGATCGGGGTACTTCTCCTGGAGGCGGGTCAGCAGCACGCGCCGTGGACTCAAGCCCAGGAAATAGCTCCCGATCAGCGATACCCTGGCGTCGCCTGCCATGATTTCGTCGAGGGCTTCGACCATGGCTTCGGCGTAAGTGATCTCTCTCATGTCGCAGCCCCTTCAGGCGAATACATCTTCGAGGGCTGCCTCGGGCGGCGGATAGGAACTGTCCACGGCGAGGATGCAGGCCTGGGCCACCACCTCGCGAACTTCGCTGTCGATCGACAACAGAAGGCCGCGCGTCGCATGCTTGCCTTCGAGCAGATCGCGGGTGAAGCGCAACAAGGCGTCCTGCTCGCCATGCCATACGGCGTGCTGCTGCGGAATGCTGGACGGGTTCCAGGCGTACTCGAGCTTCATGACCCCGGTCACCAGGTCCGGCCAGAGCAGGCTCGTGCCAGGCCAACGTACCGTGCGCGTTTCGATGAAGGTGGGTCCGTCACCGCTGCGGGCCCGGGCGATCGCCTCCTGAACAGCTCGATGGACCTCCCCGGCATCCGTTCCGTCGACCGATACCGCCGGAACCCCGAACACCCTCGCCAGGTCGCCAAGGTCGCGCGCTGCGATGGTGGATCCGGGATACTCGCCGGCTTTCTGTCCCAGGGCGCCCAGGCTGTTGTTCTCGCACAGGTAGATCACCGGCAGGCCCCATAGGGCAGCGATATTGATGGATTCGTAGAAGACGCCCTCTTCCAGCGCGCCGTCGCCGAAGAAGCACAGATTGATGGCGTCCGTGCCGCGCCGCTTGGCTGCGAACGCGGCGCCAAGGGCCAGAGGCAGAGTGCCTCCGACGAGCGCCGACGTGCTCAGGAAGCCGAGCTCGCGGGCGGTCAGATGCAGGGTGCCGCCTTTTCCCTTGTTGTATCCGGTGGCCTTTCCCATGATCTCCGCCATCAGCCGCCACGGGTGTGCTCCACGCGCGAGCAGATGGCCGTGATTGCGATGGGTCGTGAAGATCGTGTCGTCAGGCCGCAGGAGCGAAACAGCGGGAGCCCCCGTGCATTCCTGCCCGATGTACACATGGAAGTGGCCGACGGACACTCCGGATTTCGTGACGAGGATCAGTTCCTCCTCGAAGCGACGCATGAGCAGCATCGTGCGGAACAGCTCCAGCAGGTGCTCGCGCGACAGGTTCGGCAGCATGCTTCTCCTCCTTCTGGTTATGACGACCGCCCCATTGCGCGCAATACCGCGTCGATGACATCGTCCTTGCCCGGAGCGAATGCCTTCTCCAGCGAGGAGCCCGCCGGAACGGGGGCGAACGGGGCACCGACGCGAAGAATCGGGCTGTCGAGATAGTCGAACGCCGCCTCCTGCACCTGGGCCGCGATCTCGCCACCCGCGCCGCCGGTCTGCACCGCTTCATGGGCAATGACCAGCCGTCCCGTCTTGCGCACCGAAGCCGCGATGGTGTCCAGGTCGAGCGGGCAGAGGCTGCGTGGGTCGACCACCTCGACCGAAATGCCTTGCGCCGCCAGCTGTTCCGCCGCTTCCAGGGCCGCACCCACCATACGCGAAAGCGCAAGAACGGTGACGTCCTTGCCGCTGCGCTTCACGTCGGCAAGACCGAGCGGCACGACGTGCTCACCGTCCGGCACCTCGCCCTTGGACCAGTAGAGCGCGCGATGCTCGATGAACAGCACGGGGCCGTCGTCGCGCACGGCCGCCTTCAGCAGCCCCTTGGCGTCGGCGGGGTTCGACGGGATCGCCACCTTCAACCCCGGCACGTGCATGAACCACGACTCGAGGCTTTGCGAGTGATGCGCACCGCTTGCACCTGCGATGCCGCCCTGCGCCCTCACCGTGAGCGGCACGCGCAGCTGGCCTCCGGACATGTAGTGCAGCTTCGCCGCGTGGTTCACCAGCTGGTCCATGGCCAGGGTGATGAAATCGATGAACATCACCTCGACCACCGGACGCATGCCGAGCGCCGCCGCGCCGGTTGCCATGCCCATGACCGTGCTCTCGCTGATGGGCGTGTTGAGGATGCGGCTTTCGCCGAACGCATCCGTCAGACCCTTGGTGGCGCCGAACGGCCCGCCCATGGTGACGTCCTCGCCCAGCACGTACACCGAGTCGTCGCGCGCCATCTCTTCCTGCAGGCCGCTTCGAATCGCTTCCAGATAGCTCAGTTGCGGCATCTCACTCCCCGGCGAACACTTGAGAGGTGACTTCCCCGTCCGCTGGCCACGGTGCGGCCAGTGCCGCCTCGGCAGCGGCCGCCACCGCTTCGCGCGCCTCCCGCTCGATGTCCGCCGCCTGCCTTTCGGAGCAGATGCCTTCGCTGGACAGATGACGCACGAAACGTGCGATGGGATCTTTCGCTTTCCACTCGGCCTGTTCGGCCTGTTCGCGATACTTCGCCCCGTCGCCCTCGTAGTGCCCACGCAGGCGATAGGTGATGCACTCCACGAAGGAAGGGCCCTCGCCTGCGCGTGCCCGCGTAACCGACTCCTCGACGGCGGCCCGCACGGCCAGGACATCGTTGCCATCGACGATCACGTTGGGCATGCCATAGGTCTTGGCGTAGTTCGCGAGGCGATCGACCAACGTGTGCGCCGACAGCGGAGTGAACTCCGCGTAGCCGTTGTTCTCGCAGACGAAGACGACGGGCAGCTTCCAGAGGGCCGCGATATTGAGCGACTCGTGGAACACGCCGGTCTGGCCGGCGCCGTCGCCGAAGAACACGACCGATACCTGGCCTTTGCCGGCCTCCCGGCACACCAGCCCGCCCCCCAGGGCCAGCGGGATGCATCCGCCGACCACTCCGGTGGCGGTGACGAACCCTGCGTCACGCGCGACCAGGTGCATCGAACCGCCCTTGCCGCGGCACAGGCCGGTGACGCGCCCCGCCAGCTCGGCCAATACGCCGCGAATGTCCGCCCCTTTCGCGATGATGTGCGGATGGGCACGATGCCCGCCGAACACGTAGTCGTCCCTGGACAGGACGCTGCATGCGCCGACCGAGCTGCCCTCCTGGCCGATGCCGAGATGCAGCAGCCCCTCGAGCTGCGCCTTGGCATAGAGTTCCGATACCTTTTCCTCGAAGGCACGCACCGTCCACATCGTGCGCAGTATTTCGAGGTGTTGCTCCTTCATCTTCGCCTCGGGTTTCTTCCCGGATGCGTTCGTCCTGGCCGAAGCAGCAGCCATCGTCGTCCCTGTCGTGGTTCGGTATCTGGATGGGGGCCGACGGCCGCGGGACACGCCCGGCGGCCGTCAGGGAGCCTGATCGACGCGCGCCTGGCGTCGCCTACTGCCTGGCCGCGGCGGCGCTGGCGCGCAGATCGCTCGTCTTTCCGTGATCCACCTTCAGGGTCTGCGGATCGATCACGACTCCGTAGACATCCCTCGCCGCCTGCAGTGACACCAGTTCGTTCTCCACGTCTTCACGAACCATTTCCGGATCCCGCTCCCAGGGGCTTCCCACCCCGCCGCCGCCGGAAGAGCGCTTGTCGATGACGTCGCCGTGCTTCATCTGCACCAGGCGATGCGGCTTGAGCCGAATCTCTTCGTCGCCGCGTTGAATGAAGGTGCGACACTGCGGCACCGGCTCGCCGCCCAGGGCGCCGAAACCCTGGATTTCGTCGCCGTCGGAGCTCCCGGTGGCGATGACGCCATCGCTGCCCTCGTTGACCGCGATCCACTGGATTCCCGGTCCGCCGCGCCACCGGCCCGCGCCGGTGAAATCGGGCACGAGCTCGTACTTCTCCATCCGCCACGGAAGCCGGATTTCCATTTCCTCCACGTCGCCGCGGTTGACGGCACCGAGCGCGGTCATGCAACTCACGCCCTGGTAGCCGTCGTAGCCCCAGACCGCGCCGGCGCTGCCGTCGTAGTCGAAGGAAGTCCGCACGTAACGCTCACCGGTACGCGGATCGGTGCTGGAAACGTAGTCGCCCCGGTGCTTGCCCCAGGCGGCTACGGCGCGTTCGGGCCTTGCCTGGGCAAGCGCCTGCAGGACCGCTTCCATGACCTGGATGCCCACGTTCACCGGCGATGCACCCACCGTGGCCGGATACTGGCAGTTGACGACCAGCCCCGCCGGCGCGACGACCTTGATCGGGCGCATCGTGCCTTCGTTGTGGTAGTCGGCGAGCGCCGGATCGAAAGTGAGGATGGTGGCTGCGATCGCGTTGCCGTAGGTGGCCGCGTAGATCGCGTTGATGAAGCCCTTGCGCTGCGCGTCGCTTTCGGAGAAGTCGAGCGTGATCTCGTCGTCCTTCACGGTCACCGTGCAGCGCACCCACACCGGCACGTCCAGTTCCGTGCCGTCGTCGTCGGTTGCGGCGGCCCCCTTGTAGACCCCGTCCGGAATCTTGCGGATCTCTTCGCGCACGGCCTTCTCGGTGCGCTGCGTCATCTGTTCGACGCAGGCGAGCACCTTCTCCTTGCCATAGTGATCGAGCAGCGCCGCGATGCGCTGATCGGCCCGTCTGGTGGCGGCGAGCATGGCGTAGTTGTCGATGCGCACGCCTTCGGGGAAACGCACGTTGTTCCAGATCAGGTCGAAGATGTCGGTGCGCTCGACGCCCTTCTCGACCACCTTGGTCGGCGGGATGCAGATGCCTTCCGAATGGATGTCGAAGCCGTTGGGGAAGTAGCCGCCCGGATAGGCGCCACCGGTGTCCTGCTGGTGGGCGCGGGCCAATGTGAAGAACAGCAGCTCGCCCTTGTGGAAGATCGGCCGCAGGAATGCCCAGTCGGGCAGATGGCAGCAATGCCCGCCGTGGTACGGGTCGTTGGTCAGGAACACGTCGCCCGGATGGATGTTGCCGCCGAACTTCGCGACCAGGTCGCGCACGGCGAAGCCGGTACCGAGGAACTGCACGGGCAGCCCGACCGGCACGGCAACGGTTCTGCCCTGTGCATCCCAGATCCCCACCGAGACGTCGTGCAGCTGGCTGATGAGGAAGTTCTGCGAAGTGCGGTCGATCACGTAGCGCATCTCCCGGCAGATGCTCTGCATGGAGTGCCAGACCGTCGCGACGGTGGTCGGATCGATGTCGAGTTTGTTCATGGGTTTCTCCTCACTGAATTTGCCGGTCATGCAGCGGTGAGCACGTAGTTCTTGTACTTGTCCACCGTGCAGGTGAACCCCGTGGGCACCACCACCGTCATCGTGGGCTCCTCGACGATGGCGGGCCCGGCGAACCGGTCGCCAGCGCGGATCCGGTCACCGTCATAGACCGGCGTATCGATGTCCTTCCCCTCGAAGCGGGCGCGCCGGGTGCGCTTGAGCGCACCGGACGCATCGCCATTGCCGGCTTCCACGCCCTTGAGCTGGAAGGGAGCCTTGCGTACCGTGGCCTTGACGCGCAATGCCAAGATCTCCGCGCCCTTCCAGGGCATGGAGAAGGCGTAGAGCTTTTCGTGCTTCTGCGTGAAGGCCTGCACGGCCGCCTCGATCTCGGCGCTCGTGATCTCGCCGCCCTTCACTTCCGTCTCGACCTCGTGGAACTGGCCGATATAGCGCATGTCCGCCGTACGGCTCAGCGTGACATCGCCCCTCGCGATGCCCATCTTGCGGAAGCTGTCGACGGCTTCGGCTTCCATGTCCTCGTACAGCTCGTTGATGCGCTCGGGAATGGCGTTCGCTGCCCGCACCACGTGCGAACGGACGTAGTCCTCTCCCGGATCCATCGCGAACATGCCGAAGGCGCTGAACAGCCCTGCCACCTGCGGAATCACGACCGTATCCAGACCCAGGCTCTTGGCAATGAAGCCGCCATGCGTGGGGCCACCACCGCCGGCTGCGACCAGAACGCTCTCGCGCACGTCGTGGCCGCGCTTGGTCGAAACCTCGGTGATCAGGTCGGCCATGCTCGCGTTGACCGTCGTGAACATGGCTTCCGCGGTATCGATCGCGTCGCGCTTCAGGTGCTCGGCGATCCCTTTCATCGCGTTCCTGGATGCCGCCAGATCGAGCTTGATGTCGCCGCCCAGGAAGTAGTCGTGCGGGATGTACCCCAGCAGCACGTCCGCGTCGGTGACCGTGGGCCGGTCGCCCTTGCCGTAGCATGCCGGCCCGGGATCCGCACCCGCGCTCTGCGGGCCGACCTTCAGCAGCCCCAGGGAGTCGATGTCGCCGATACTGCCTCCGCCCGCACCGATGGTTTCGATCTCGACCATCTTGATCGCAACGCGCTGGTCCCCGCCCCAGCTTTCGGTGGTGGTCGGGATCTCGCGGTCCTGGATCAGGCACACATCGAAGCTGGTGCCGCCCATGTCGACCGAAATGAGATCGCGCTTGCCCAGCATGTCGCCCAGGTAGACCGCGCCCGAAGGCGCGGCCGCGGGACCGGAGTGCAGCAGGTAAACCGCCTTGTCGATGCACTTCTCGACGGTCTGCACCAGGCCGTTCGCCTGCATCATCAGCAGGTTGCCGGCAAACTCGCACTCCTTCAGGCGCTGCTGCAGATTGGTGAGGTAGTTCGCCACGGCGGGACCCACGTAAGCGCCGACCATGGTGGTGTTGAAGCGCTCGAACTCCCGCCAGATCGGCAGGGTGTCGCTCGAGGTCGTGACATACATGTCCGGCGCGATCTCCTTCACCAGCGCCGCGGTACGCCGCTCATGGTCCGGATTGATGTACGAGTGCAGATAGCAGACGGCCACGGCTTGCACGCCGTCGTTCCTGAATTTCGCTACGGCGTCGACCACCTCCTGTTCATTGAGCGGGGTGGCGACCGTTCCGTCGTAGAGCACGCGCTCGTCGACCCCGATACGGCGCGAGCGCGGCACCAGCGGGCGATTCGGCGGAATGAACACGTTGTAGAGCGAAATGTTCACGGGCTTGATGCCACGCCGGATCTCCACGATGTCGCGGAAGTTCTTCGTGGTCAGCATCCCGGTTTTCGCACCGCGTCCGGTGAGGAGGATGTTCGTCGCCAGCGTCGTGCCGTGGATCAGTACGCTGACGCTGCCGAGAAACTCCTGCAGCGACTGGCCGTAGCCCTTGGCCGCCTTCTGCATGGCATTCATGAAACCGTCGGACGGATAGTTCGGCGTGGTCGATGCCTTGAACTGCCGCAATACGCCCGTTTCATCCATGACCAGGCAGTCGGTGAACGTACCCCCGACGTCAACGCATACGCGCTTCTTGCCCTGCATCGCTTCCTCCTGTCGCGTGTCGCTCTCGCGATTTCTCACGAGAACTGTTCTTCGATCGAACGATTCAAATAACGGCTGCGAAATTCGATGCCGTTTGGGTTCTCTCGGAAAATGAATTCGAAGACGGTGACCACCGTGCGCCGTCTCCACCGGTCCATTTGCAGGTCTCCTCGCCGTTCGCCCGCTCGTAGCGCATTTCACGCATCGTTTTCGTCGCGAACGCCGGGCGCCGGCCTAAGCGTGGAAACTTGTTGCTGGGCATGATCCCATCGCATGTGGTATAAATAAATCGAAGCGGCGTAATACGGCGTATTCCATTCATGAATAAAGCGAAGAGCCTCAGGCTGAGAGACGTGGATCTCAACCTGCTGGTGACTTACCGGCAGCTGCTGCGCGATCGACGCGTGTCTGCCGCGGCTCAATCTCTGGGTTTGTCGCAGCCCGCCGTGAGCAGCGCGCTCAATCGCCTGCGCAAGCTGGTCGGCGACGAATTGTTCGTGCGTACTTCGCGGGGGATGGAGCCGACGCCCTATGCCGAGCAGCTCGCCAAGCCGATCGACGAAGCCTTGCGTGCCATACAGGACGCACTCAACGAAGGCGCCTCGTTCGATCCGCTCTCGAGCGAGAGACAGTTCGTTCTTGCCGTGGCCGACGTCGGCGAGATCTACTTCCTACCGTCACTCATGGGCGCGGTCGGTGAGGCGGCTCCCGGCGTCAGGCTCAAGGCGGTGAGCAATCAGGACCCCGGAATGAAGGGGGACATGGAGGAAGGCAAGGTCGATCTGGCGATCGGCTTTCTACCCGAGCTGAAGACCGATATCTTCCAGCGCCGCCTGTTTCGGCAGCGCGATGTCTGCCTCTTTCGCCAGGGCCACCCGCTCGACGGCCGCAAGTTGACGATCGAGGATTTCGCGCAGGCAGATCACGTCTTCGTCGACTTGGGTCGGGGTCACGGCATGGTCAACAGCGCGATCGAGCGTGTCGTCGGCCATCGCGCGGTCAAGCTTCGAGCGCCCCATTTCACGGCGCTCCCTTATTTGCTCCTGGAAGCGGATCTCGTCGTCACGATTCCGGAGAAGATCGCCAAGCGTCTGGCTTCCTACTTCCCGCTCTCGGTCGCAGACCATCCGATGGATTTGCCGGACTACCAGATCAATCTGTTCTGGCATGCCAAGTTCCACCACGAACCCGGCAATCAGTGGTTGCGCACACTCATCTACAACATGTTCTCCGAGTAGCGCTGCTCGGTTCGGTGCGGTTCGGCGAATCCGCATCGCATTGCCTACGTAACCGATCACGATGTGGCACATCCAATGGGTGTCGCGTGCGGGCGCGCGCGCGTCATCCGCAGGTCGGCGTCACCGTTTACGCGGCGTTCAACCGGTGCTCGAGCTAGCGCCTCCGTTCCGCCACATTGTGGAAGCATAAATCGGCTTCCGGCCTTGCCAGTCTCTCGTGTCGTTTGCAAACTAGGACCGATCCACGGCTCCACACGACAGCACCACGGCTGCGGTTCACGGTTGCTGACGCAGCGACGCAGAGTTCGCCATCGCGCATGCCTTCCGAACGCCGACCAGCCTCCCCGACACACGAAATCGAACGCCGAAAGAGGCGCATATAGACAGCGCGAAAGAAACGGGCGGCCAAAGCAACCGGCAGGGTGTCAAGTCGGTTGAAGTCGCCGGTCGCATCCTCGAAGCCCTGGCGGCGCACCGGATCAGCGTCTCTCTGAAGGATCTCAGTCAGACGACCCGCCTGCCCGCCGCCAAGCTGCATCGATATCTGACCAGCTTGATCAGGACCCGCCTGGTGCAGCGGGATCCGCTCAGACGGCTCTACCAGCTTGGCGGCTTCGCCATGGAGCTCGGCGCGGCGGCGATGCATTCCTCCGACGCGATGATCGATGCCGTGCGCAGGCAGCGCATGGTGCGAGATGCCGTCGATGAAACCGTGTCGCTGGTCATCTGGAGCAATAACGGGCCGATCGTGATCCACGTGGAGGAGAGCAGCCGCGCTGTGCTCATGACGGTGCGGCCAGGCACGTTGCTGCCGCTGTGCGCGAGCGCCGCCGGCATCGTGTTCGCCGCCTTCCTCGCCCCGCACCTGACCCGGGCACTCATAGCGGCCGAACTGGCATCGCCAGACAACGACCCAGCGCCGATCGTCAAGTCCACCGCCAAGCTGAACGACTTGCTGGGCAGAGTCAAGCGCGAGAGGTACATGGTGAACAGGGGCCATCTGCTACCGGGGGTGATGGCGGTTGCGAGCCCCTTGTTCGATCCTGGCGGCCGCCTCATCGGCGTGCTGTCGGTCATCGGGCGCGAAAGCCATCTCACGCCGGAACGCGAGCGCGACCTTATTGCCCATCTGCTGCGCATCGCCGGACACGAAGCCGCGACAGCCAAATGAGGGCCGGACGAATTATGAAATGCGAAACCCGTTGAGGCGAATCAGTTTGACGTCGTCGTCTCTGCGGCTCTGTAATGCCTCCCGCATCCATGTTGCTGCAAGGTAGGTGATGCCAAAGCTTCCGAAGTTCAAAGCGGCTGCCGTACAGGCGGCCCCGGCCTTCCTCGATACGCCCGCAACGATCGGGAAAGTCGGCCGGTACGTGCGCGAAGCTGCCGCAGCCGGCGCGTCCATCGTGGTATTCCCCGAGGTGTTCGTATCCGGCTATCCCTACTGGAACTGGCTGAAGAACCCGCTCGACGGCAGCGCCTGGTTCAAGCGCCTGTACTACAGCGCGATCGACGTGCCGGGCCCGGAAGTCGATGAGCTCTGCGGCCTTGCGAGCGAGAACCGGATCCACATCGCCATCGGCGTCAACGAGCGCGGCGCGAAAAGCGTGGGCGCGATCTACAACACCAACCTGCTGATTTCGCCGGACAAGGGCTTGATCAACAGGCAACGCAAGCTGGTGCCGACCTTCGCCGAAAAGCTGTCGTGGACCCCCGGCGACGCGCACGGCCTGCGCGTGTCGGAAACCGAGCTCGGCCCGGTCGGCATGCTGGCCTGCGGTGAAAACACCAATACGCTGGCGCGCTTCGCGCTGCTGGCCGAAGGCGAACTGCTCCACCTGGCCAATTTCGTGGCCTTCCCCTTCGTCGAGAACTACGACATGCCGGCTGCGATCAAGACCCGCATCGGCGCCCACTCGTTCGAGGGCAAGGTGTTCAGCATCGTGTCCTGCTCGGCCATGTCTCAGGAAATCGTCGATGCCATCGCCGACTCCGAAGAGGAAAAGAAGCGGATGGCGGGCTCGCCCAATGCCTTCTCGGCCATCTTCGATCCGCACGGCGAGATCATCTCCGAGCCGCTGGTCGACGTCGAGGGCATCACCTATGCCGATATCGATCTCGAGCAATGCATCGCGCCCAAGCAGTATCACGACATTCTCGGCCACTACAACCGCTTCGACATCCTGAGCCTGCAGATCGACCGCACCGAGCGCTCCCCGGTGCGCTATGTCGGCGAGGCGAGCAAGCCCGCGGGTATCGCGGGGGCGGAGCAGGAAGCCGCGCCTTCCCTCGTCCCGAGCCGATAGGGAATCTTCATCCAGGTTTCATCAAGCCGGAAGAACAATCATGGCTACCGCACTACTTCGTTTCGTACAGGCGCTGTCCCTTGCCGCGCTCGGCGTCGCAGCGACCGCCGTCTACGCGCAGGAGAAGGTGAAGGTCGGTTTCCTGTTGCCATATAGCGGCACCTACGCCGCACTCGGCGTCGCCATCGAGAACGGCTTCAAGCTGTACGTCGCGGAGAAAGGGGGCAAGCTGGCCGGCCGCGAGATCGAGTACTTCAAGGTGGACGACGAATCCGATCCCGCCAAGGCGATCCAGAACGTCAACCGCCTGGTGCAGCGCGACAACGTCGATCTGCTGGTCGGCTCGGTGCATTCCGGCGTGGCGCTGGCCGCGACCAAGGTGGCCAAGGACAACGACGTCACGCTGATCGTGCCCAATGCCGGTGTGGGCGCGATTACGGGAGCCCTGTGCGCGCCGAACGTGTTCCGCTCGTCCTACTCGGCCTGGCAGACGGCCTACTCCATGGGCAGGGTCGCGGCGCAACAGGGCAAGAAGACCGCGATCACCGTCACCTGGAAATACGCTGCCGGCGATGAACAGGTCGGAGCGTTCCGCCAGGGCTTCGAGGAGGGGGGCGGCAAGGTGGTGAGAGACCTGACACTGCCGTTCCCGAACGTCGAATTCCAGCCGATCCTCACCGAGCTGGTTTCGGCAAGGCCGGAAGCGGTGTTCGGCTTCTTCGCTGGCGCGGGCGCGGTCAAGTTCGTGCAGGACTTCGCGGCCGCGGGTCTGAACAAATCGATCACGCTATACGGCTCGGGCTTCTTGACCGAAGGCACGCTGCAAGCGCAGGGTCGGAGCGCGCAGGGCCTGCAGACCACGCTGCACTATGGCGATGGCCTGAACACGCCGCGCGACAAGGCGTTCCGCCTCGCGTATGCAAAGGCTTTCAAGATGCAGCCTGACGTGTATGCGGTGCAGGGCTACGACACGGCGCAGATGTTCGAGATCGGCCTGAAGGCCGTCGGCGGCGACGTCAAGAAGAAGGACGCGCTGCGCGCAGCAATGCGCGCCGCCAGGATCGACAGCCCGCGCGGCACCTTCTCGCTTTCCAAAGCCGGCAATCCGATCCAGGACTTCTACCTGCGCGAAGTGACCGGCGCGGAGAACAAGGTCATCGGCATCGCCGTCAAGGCGCTTGCCGATCCGGCCATGGGTTGCCAAATGAAGTAGTGCGAGGGGATCAACGATGGCGAAATCGCAAGCGGCCCCCAGCGGCCGTTCTCTGTATTTCGATGGAGATTGGCATCACCCGGATTCGGGGCGCTACGGGCCGACCTTCAATCCCGGGCTCGACGAGCCGATCGCCGATGTCGCCGAGGCGGGCGCGGTCGACGTTGAGGCTGCGGTGCGCGCGGCTCGTGCCGCTTTCCACGTCTGGCGCGACGTCGCGCCGTTGGAGCGCGGTCGTTTGCTCAAGGAAGTCGGGACCGTGGTGCGCGCCAATGCGCGCGAACTGGCTGCGCTGGACGCGGCCAACTGCGGCAATCCCGTGCGAGAGATGATCGGCGACGCCGCGATCGCTGCTGCCCAGCTCGATTTCTTCGCCGGTCTTGTCACCGAGATGAAGGGCGACACGATTCCCATGGGGCCTGATGCGCTGAATCTCACCGTGCGCCAGCCCCTCGGCGTCGTGGCACGAATTCTCGCGTTCAATCACCCGTTCATGTTCTGCGCCGGCAAGATCGCGGCTCCGCTCGCGGCGGGCAACGCTGTCATCGTGAAGCCCCCGGAGCAGGCGCCGCTCTCATCGCTGCGGCTGGCCGAACTCATCCACGGCATCTTGCCGAAAGGCGTGTTCAGCGTATTGCCGGGCGGGCGCGAGGCCGGAGCGGCGCTTGCGGCCCATCCGGGCATCGACAAGGTCGCGATCATCGGCAGCGTCGGTGCAGGGCGGGCGGTGATGCGCGCTGCCAGCGAGACGATAAAGCCGGTCTTGCTCGAGCTCGGTGGCAAGAACGCGCTGATCGCCTTTCCGGACGCCGATCCGGAACAGACTGCGCAGGCGATCGTGGGCGGCATGAATTTCACCTGGTGTGGCCAGTCCTGCGGCTCGACCAGCCGGGCCTTCGTGCATCGGGCCATCTACGAGGACGTACTGGCCCGACTCCCCGCCAAGGCAGCGCACTATGTGCCGGGCCTGCCGACGGACGAGGCGACGACGATGGGCGCGCTCATCAGCGGGGCGCAGTACGAGCGTGTACTCGGCTACATCGCCTCGGCCAAGGCGCAGGGCGCTCGCCTGGTGACCGGCGGCGGCACGCCCGATGACCCGGCGCTGCGAAAGGGCTTCTACATCGAGCCGACCATCTTTGCCGATGTCACGCCTGCCATGCGCATCGCTCGCGAGGAGATCTTCGGCCCGGTGCTGGCGGTCACGCCCTGGGAGGACGAAGCTGCGATGCTGTCGCAGGTGAATGGCGTGGAATACGGGCTGACCTGCTCTATCTGGACAAACGACTTGCTGAAGGCGCACCGTACCGCCATGGCGGTCGAGGCGGGCTTCGTCTGGATCAACGAAGTCTCGAAGCACTTCCTCGGGGCGCCTTTTGGCGGCTGGAAGCAATCCGGCATAGGTCGCGAGGAGTGCCTGGATGAACTCCTGGCCTTTACGCAGGAGAAGAACGTTCACGTCAGCCTGAAGCAAGGGAAAGCGTGATGGGCATTCCGCCGGCCGGCATCGACGCACCGGTTGCCTCCCATGATGAGGGGATCTGGGGCAGCGACGCGGTAGCCGTCATGCTTCGCAAGCTCGACATCCCGTATCTCGCCTTGAATCCCGGATCGAGTTTCCGGGGGTTGCACGACAGCATCGTGAACCATCTCGGCAATGAGCGGCCGCAGATGCTGTTGTGCCTGCACGAAGAGCATGCCGTTGCCGTGGCCCATGGATACGCGAAGGTGACCGGCCGCCCCATGGGCGTGATCCTTCACAGCAATGTCGGCCTCATGCATGGTGCGATGGCGATCTACAACGCGTGGTGCGACCGCGTTCCCATGCTCATCCTCGGCGCTGCCGGTCCTTTCGACGCCGCCGAGCGCCGTCCCTGGATCGACTGGCTTCATACCGCCAGGGATCAAGGCGCCCTGATCCGCCCTTACATCAAATGGGACGACCAGCCAGTCTCGCTGCCGGCATCGCTCGAGTCGTTGTTGCGCGCCGTGAACCTGACCCGCTCGACCCCGATGGCGCCGACCTATGTCTGCCTCGATGTCTCGATGCAGGAGCGGCGCCTGGAGGCGATGCCGGAGTTCCCCGATCCGAAGCGTTACGCGGCACCGTCGACGAGTGTGCCCTCCTCCGATGACCTTGCGGCCGCGGCGGCGCTGCTCGATGGCGCGAAGAATCCGCTGCTCCTGCTCGGCCGGCTGTCGCGCAGCCCGCGCGACTGGGCGCGTCGCGTAGCGCTCGCCGAGCGGCTCGACGCCCGGGTGCTCACCGACATCAAGGTCGGCGCCGTATTCCCCACCGACCACGCGCTGCACGCTGCCAAACCCGGGCATTTCCTCGATGAGGCCGGGGCCCGATGCATCCGGCAGGCTGACGTGATCGTGGCCTTCGACTGGGTGGATCTGGCCGGCACGCTCGCACAGGGCGGCGGTGCGGCCGCCGCGAAGGTCGTCAACGTCGCGCTGGACCACCATCTGCACAACGGCTGGAGCATGGACCACCAGGCGCTGCCGCCCGCGGACCTGCACCTGAGCGGTGACCCGGATCTCGCTTTGCACCTCATCGCCGATGAGCTCGGCGTGGGTCCCGGAACGATTCCCGGCACGCTCCGCGCCCTCCCCGCGCTGAGCCTGGACGGCCCGCCTCGCGAGCTCGACGTCGTCTCGCTCGCTGCGGCAGTCGGCGAGGTCCTGCGCAACGAGGTCGTGTCGCTGGTGCGCCTGCCGCTGGGTTGGGCGGGCGATTCCTGGCATTTCCGCCACCCGCTCGACTATCTGGGCTCCGATGGCGGAGCCGGCATCGGCTCCGGCCCCGGCATGCTCGTCGGCGCGGCGCTTGCCCTGAAGGGGTCCGAGCGCCTTCCGATTGCCATCCTGGGCGATGGAGACACGATGATGGGCGTCTCGGCGCTGTGGTCTGCCGCGCACTACAAGCTGCCCTTCCTGGCGATCGTCTCGAACAATCGATCGTTCTACAACGACGAGATCCACCAGGAGCGCATCGCCCGCACTCGCGGCCGGCCTGTCGAAAACAAGTGGATCGGGCAGAAGATCGGCGAGCCCGATATCGACATCGCGGCAATCGCGCGCGCGCAAGGGCTGGTCGGGATCGGGCCGGTTTCGACCACGGACGGACTCGTGACCGCCGTCCGGGAAGGGCTGGCGGCCGCGAAGAGCGGAAAGCCGGTTCTGATCGATGCGCAGGTGAAGCCCGGCTACAACCCGACCATGGCAGCGGGGATGACCCGCGAGGGATCCAGGACCACCGGAGCCTGACCGGTACGGCTCCTCAGCCGTCGCCCCCGGGTTGCCGGCGGGGTGTTGCACTGAACCGCCGCGAGTCACCCCGAGAGTCCCGTCACCTCAGGCATTCAGCCCGCGGCTTGCTTCTTCGTCATCCGCATCTCGGTGTAGCGTCCCAACCAGGAATTGACGCCGACGGCGAGCAGGAATACGACCAGCAGCAGCGCATACATGCGCGGCATATTGAAAGTCACGTAGGTCTGGATGACCGCATAACCCAAACCCTGGTTGGCGAGCTTGGTCTCGGCGAGCAGCGTGCCGACGATCGCGACCCCCAGACCGATACGGATGCCGTTGAGAACGGGAATCCGCATGGCGGGGATGAAGATCTTCGTGAACATCTGGATAGCGCTGAGGCGGAAGCTGAGCCCGACGCGGATCAGCGTTGAATCCACCTGGCGCATCGCGCTCGCAACGCTGATGGCAACCGGAAAGAAGCACGACAGTGCGCCCATCGCGACCTTGGACCCCATGCCGACACCGAACCACATGATCAGGATCGGGAAGAAGATGATCTTCGGCGTAGGACCCAGGTAGTAGATCAGCGGCTCGAAGGCACCCCCGAGATAGCGGTTGCGCCCGAGTATGACGCCGACGAGGATGCCGCTTCCACCTCCGATCGCCAGCGCCAGCAGGACCTCCCCCGTCGTGACGGCGAGATGCCAATAGAAGCCGCGGTCGAAAAAGAGCAGCGTGAACTCCTTGGCGATCAGCGGCAGAGGCGGCACGACGTCGCGGTAAAGCAATCCCGATCGGGCAACCAATTCCCACGTGACGAGGATCGCCGCCAGGATTGCCACGCGCGTCATGATTACCGCCCGCGCTTCGTTGAACGCGGGGGTTGGGACCGGCTTCGCCGGTCCCAGTGCGGCAAGCCGCTGCATGATTTCTCCTCCAGGACTACCGTCGGTCACCGGCGCGGCGGAATCTGGATCAGTTCGTCGAGCTGTTCTTTGGTCAAAGGCTGCGCGGTGTACTTCAGCACGACCGCATCGCGAACGATGGTGTCCAGACCGACGATGCGATCCGGATTCAGCGCCTCTTTCGGGAAGAAGTCGTCTCGTGTACGCCGGGCGATCTCCAGCGGCACGCCGACGAAGTCTGCGTAGACCTTGAGCGCTTCGTCGCTGGCATACATCGCCTCCACCGTCTCGCGATAGGCAGCCATGTAGCGCTCGATCTGGTCCTTCTTGTTCTGCAGCACTGACGTATTCGTGATCAGCAGGCGCACGGTCTGGGTCTTGAAGGCCCTGGTGTCGTTGCCGGTGGCGATGACCCGAATCTCACCCTTGTTGAGCTGCTCCAGGCCGAAGGGAGGAGCCGACCAACCGACGTCGATCTGGCCCGACATGACCTGGGTGAGCGTGGGAGCGGGACCTCCGGTGGCCGTCAACCGGGGCTTGATGCCATTTTCCTGGGCGAAGGCGTTGACGATGCCATGCGTGGAAGAGCCGTTGGTCGAATAGGCGACCGTCCGACCGTCGAATTCCTTCAGCGTCTTGATGGGCGAATCGGCCTTCACGTACCAGAACAGATCCTGGCCGCCGGTGGTCTCTGCAGCGATGATGCGCACAGGAGCGCCTTTCGAGTAGGCCGACAGCGCCCCCATGATGCCGCCCGCGACTCCGATGTCGACGCTGTTCGAGAGCACGGCCTGCTGCGTCTCCCCGCCACCCTGCGTGTAGAGCAGCTGCAGTTCCAGGTTGTGCTTCTTGAAGATACCAAGGCGGCTGCCGATCTCCGACACCGAGGTGTCCCAGTTGCCGCGCTGGCCGACGGCGAGCTTGAGCCGATCCTGCGCCTGTGCCAGACCCGCACTCGAAGCTGCCATGACGACAACGCCAGCAGCGAACAAAAGCTGCTTCAGAATATTCATTTGAATCCTCCTTGTAGTGATGTCCGGTTTCCGGCAAGCCGCCGGCAAACCGCTCCTCAGACCGCGCTCAGATCCTGAAAACCTCCAACGTAGACGGATGGAAAAGCTCTTCGATCGCCAGCTGGCGAGGCGAGAGACCTTGAGAATGGTGAGCCTTCAGGAAAGCATCGAGCGCATGGCGGTTCGGCCCGACCCCGTAAGGCCAGAACTCCTCGCCCATCAAATCCCGGGCCGACCGTAGTTGCTCCTCGACGAAAGGCAGCGTGACCTTCGTTGCAGAGGTATCACTCAACCGATCGAGCGCATCGTGCTTGGACTGTTCGAAGGCCTTGAGCAGTGCAGCCGGAAGCCACGGGTGTTCATCGACCACCGTGCGACGGGCGCCGATCATGTGCATGATCGGAAATACCTTCGTGCGCCGATAGTAGTCCGTAGCGACAGATACCGGATCCGGAAAGAGCCGCACGATATTGGGATGCCCGGCATCGAAAGACGAAGGCGAGCGTGGGCCGATGAAGCCGTCGATCTCGCCCGCGGCAAGCATCTGATTCAAGGATCGATCCGCAGGCGCCTGCTCCAAACGGATCTCGGACGGCAGCGACACCTGAATCTTCTCGGCGCGGCCCGGCTGCTCGATGCCGCCCCGCACCCAGATCACGTCCGAGGGCTTCACCCCGTAGTCGTCCTCCAGGAGGCTGCGAATCCAGACGCAGGCGGTGAGCTGATATTCAGGGCAACCGATGCGCTTGCCCTTCAGGTCCTTCGGCGTCTCGATCCCACGGTCGTTGCGAACGAAGATGCCTGAATGTCGGAAGGCTCGCGATACGAATGCCGGCACGCCGACATAGGGGTTCGTCCCTTGCGCAGTCTTCACCGTGAAGCTCGAAAGCGACGCTTCGCAGACGTCGAACTCGCCGTGCCTGAAGGCGCGAAAGAAGATCTCCTCCGGCCCCAGCTTCATGAACACCGGATCGACACCATCGATCCGAACTTCGCCGTCGAGCAACGGCCTGTTGCGGTCGTAGTCGCCGATCGCGATGGACAGACGGAGTTTCGACAATGATCCCTCCGAGCGGTACCGATTGGTCGGACTCGAGTCACCCCGGCGACGCGCCCGGTGGAGACGAAGCGAACGCATCGCGCTCACGGCGACGACCTGCGTTATCGTGCGGGTCGCAGCCAGCGTTCGACCCACTCCAGCACCGAGAACAGGACAACACTGACCAGAATCACGAAAACGATGGTGGCAAAGACGCCTGGAAGATCGTAGCGTTCGGCAAGATCGTTGATCAGTTGGCCGAGCCCGCCGAAGTTGATCAGGAACTCGACGCCGATGAGGTTGATCAACGTGAAGATCAGTCCCAGGCGAATGCCGGTGAAGATCGTCGGAATCGACGCGGGGAACTGGATCTTCCAGAAGAGCTGCGAGGCGGTCAGGTTGTAGCTGTAACCCACGTTGAGCAGCGTCTTCCTGACGCCAAGGAATCCCTCGAGCGTCTTGAGTAAAGCCGGTGCGAGCCCCGCCACGAATCCCATCGCGACGATCGTCGCCGAGCTCCGGCCGAATATGACGAGAAAGAGCGGATAGGCGAGCACGATCGGCGCAGCGGCGGCAGCCGCGATCCATGGCTCCATCGCCAGTCTGGCGATGCGGTGTCTGTGAAGCAGCATGCCGATGCCGATGCTGAAGCCGATGACCAGCAGGCTGGCGACAAGCGCCTCCACGCCGGTCACCAGCAGCCGATGCAGAAGCTGCTCCTCGGCGAACAGCCTGCGAAAGCTGAGGACAACGGCAGAAGGAAACGGGATGACGAACTGATTCAGCACCCCGATGCGCAGCATGAACTCGACGCCGCCGAGAAAAATCACGACGCAACCGAGCCCGAATGCAGGGGGAGGAATCCTCGCGATTCGCACGGCGTTCAGCCCCCCCTTAGCCGCGCAGTTTGCTCGGCTTCGGCCATGCCGCGCGATGCCTCCTCGCGCAGATCGTTCCAGATCTCCGCCACATGGCGGCCAAAGGCTTCGCTTCCGACGACATCGCCGGCGCGCGGACGCGGCAGACGGATATCGACGATCCGCTTCACCCGGCCGGGTCGGAACGTCATGATGAGAACGCGGTCGGAGAGCTGCACCGCTTCGGTGATGTTGTGGGTGATGAGCAGCGTGGTCTGCCGCAACTCCTGCTGGATCTTGAGAACCTTGTCTCCGAGCAGCACGCGGGTCTGCTCGTCCAGAGCCGCGAACGGCTCGTCCATCAGCAGGATCCTGGGCTCGAACACCAGCGTGCGGGCAATGGCAACGCGCTGGCGCATGCCGCCCGAGAGCTCGGACGGATAGCGCTGCTCGAAACCGGTCAGTCCGACCAGGTCGATGAACCTGCGCGCGACGGCCTGGCGCTCGGCCTTGGAGACACCTTTGATCTCCAGCGGAAAGGCAACGTTGTCGATCACGGTGCGCCACGGAAAGGTCGACTCCTCCTGGAAGACCATGCCGATGGAGGCGTGAGGACCTGAAATTCGCTCGCCGCCGACAAGAACGTCGCCGTCGTAACCAGGTACGAGTCCGCCGAGGATGTTGAACACGGTCGACTTGCCGCAACCAGACGGACCGATGATCGATACGAACTCCCCTCGTCTGATCTCGAAGGACACGCCATCGACTGCGGTCACCGTGCCTTGACGCGTATCGAAACGCATCGAGACGTCCTTGATGACGAGGTCGATTTCATCTGCCGTGTCGGTGGCCAGATGCAGCTTCGCGGTCGATGCCCGCATGTCCTTGTCGTCCTCCGAATGGCTATCCGTCATACGATTGAGCGCGCAGCTGATCGCCGCTGTAGACAACGTCTGCATAGGGCCTACTCGAAAGCGCCCAGACGCTGATAGTGGTCATACTGTTCGGCGCTCAGGCCAAGCAGCTCGCAGAACACATAGGCGTTGTCGGCGCCGAGAAGCGGCGCGGCGCCCGTGACGTCACCGGGCGTGTCCGACAGATCGAATGCCGAGAAGTAGCAGGCCAGATCGCCCATCACGCCGTGACGCCGCCGGCGCCAGACGCGCCGATGCAGCAGCTGCGGATCGGCGAACAAGTCGGCCATCGTGTTGACCGCATAGGCTCGCAATCCGGCCGACTGCAGAAGTGCCGCCGCTTCGGGCGCCTCCTGGTCCGCCGACCACTGCGCGACGATCTCACTGAGCTCCGCCTCGTGGCTCATGCGCGCTTCCAGCGATGCGAAGCGCGGATCTTTCGCCAGGCCCGGCCTTCCGAGGATCTCCGAGAACTGCTCGAACTCGCGATCGCTCCAGCAAGAAAGCGCCAGCCATCGCCCTCCCCGGCAGGGAAACGCGTCGTGGGGTGCGGCGCGTGGGTCGCGATTGTTCGCCCGCTGCGCCGTGGCCTGCGTGCTGTGGTACTCGTGCAAGGCGCTGGCAATGAACACCAGGCCGCTTTCGTACTGCGAAAGGTCGATCCAGGCGCCTCGTCCGCATCGCCGCTGCCGATCGAGTGCGGCCAGCACTGCGGAAGCGCCGAGCGACGATGCGATGAAGTCGATGTATGGCCCGTAGAGCAGCTGAGGAGGTCCATCCGGGCTGCCGGTGAGGCCGCAGAACCCGGCCAGCGCCGACAATTGCGAGCCGAACCCGGGCGTATGCGCTCGGGGGCCGCTCTGGCCCATGTTGCAGCTCGAGATCATCACCACGCCCGGATTCAGCTTACGCGCGGCTTCGTACCCCAGGCCTAGGCGCGTCATCACCTCGGGCCGCATGTTCTCCACGACGATGTCCGACCAGGCAATGAGCCGCCTTGCCATCTCGAGGCCCGCGTCGTTCTTCAGATCCAGCGTCACGGCACGCTTGGAGTCGTTGAACATTGCGAAGCATCCGCCCCGGTCGAGTCCGGGTCGTCCGTCCTTGAAGGGCGGATACTCCGCCCGGAAGCCATCGGGTCGACTGCGCGACTCCACGTGAATGACCTTGGCGCCGAAGGACGCGAGCATCTTGCCGATATGCGGGCCGGCCGCGTAGGCGCCGAACTCGACGACCTTCACGCCGGACAGTGCGGTAGAGATGGCGCTCATCCGATGCTTCCGAATTCCGCGAGAAGTGAGGTGAAAGTCACCTCCTCGCCGGGTGCATGCCGAAGCGCAGCCCGCTCGCCGTCGACGCGCGCGAAGCTTCCACAATGTCGCTGCGCCGTTCCGTTGCGATCCGCGATGTCCGCCCAGAACTCACGAGCGGCGAGTTGCGGGTCTTCAGCAATGTCGGCAACGGTGAACACCGGATAGCCGAGCATCTCGCGCCGGCTCGTTTCCTCCAGGAACTCGCGCTTCGAAATCGTGAGGAAGAAACGAGCGATCGGCTCCTCTAGCGCGTCCACCTCGGCCTGCGTGGCCAGCTTCGGATCGAAGCGCTTCCAGTCGACCGTTCTGAGCGCGCCGCGCGCTACACCCCGCTCGCGCATCCATTCCACCAGCTGCATGTTCGTCCGGCGCCCGGCCGGGCCGCCGTAAAGCACGAAATTGAGATAGCCGTCGAGGCAGGGCCAGAACGCCCGATAGCGCGCCCCCGTGATCGAGCGGCCGGTCACGTAGGCGCCGCATCGGCTCGGGTTGGTTCCCTCGATGTCCCAGAAGGCGGCTGCGTGCGACGACGCCAGGATGACCGACGCCTGGGCCGAAACGTCCACCTGTTGTCCCACTCCGGCGACGGTGCGGTGTACGAGAGCCACGAGGGCACCGACCGCCGCCTGAGCACCGGCCCAGCCGTAGGACTGCGGCACCGTCACGCGTGTCGGCGGCCCGTCGGGCTCACCCGCCAGGGACATCGCCCCCCCGGCCGCCATCAGCTCGATGTCGGATGCCGACCAGTCCGCACGCGGCCCTTCGCGTCCGAATGGCGTCACCGACACGTGAACGAGGCGAGGATTCAACGCGCGAAGGCGAGGCCAGCTCAATCGTCCGGCGAGCGGATCGCTTGCCTGCGACGACTCGATGAGCACGTCAGCATGTGCGAGGAGCTGGTCAAGCTGCGCCTGCCCGTCTTCCGTTGCAAGAGCGAGACGAAGCAGGCGTTTGTTGACATGGTTTGCCTGCCAATCGAAATCGTCGATACGGGCGTCCGGAGGTTCGATCCGGACGACGTCGGCGCCGAGGTCAGCGAGCAACCGCCCGGCGAGCCAGCCGAGGCGGTTGCTCAGATCGAGAACGCGGTACCCGCTCAACATGGCGAGTTTTTGTCCGCGCCTACCGACCGGTTCGGGCAAGCGACAGCACCCAGCCCGCCATGCGGGACTTCATCGTCTCGATATCCTTCGTGCTGAAGAAGTCCTCCGGCTTCACGAGATCCACGCCGTACACCGGTCGATGGAAGTCGCTCTCGTACCCGTAGGGCACGGTGGCGTCGATCCCCATGCCGCCCTCGAACAGCGTATTCGAAGCGGTCCACTGCTTGTCGCCCGAGGTCATGCGCTCGGCGGGCATGAAGGTCTGGCCGCGGCCGCCCGGGATCGGATTGAGGATGTCCGTACGCGGATTCACGCGCGTCGTCAGGCACCACATGATGTCGTCCATCGAGTAGATGTCGACGTCCTCGCTGACCGCGATCGCCAGGCGCATTCCCTGCGAGCACGACAGGATCGCCCCCAGGAAGTTGCGCTGCCAGCCTTCTTCGATCTGGTTGCGCTTCTTGACCTGGATGATGCATCCGCCCCAGTCGGTCATGCAGTACGGGATATGCACGTTCTGCACGATGCCGGGCTGCAGCCGCTCGCACAGCGCGAAGATCGCCGACTCGCGCACCGACGTGTCGATGTTCGAGTCGTCGGCCGTGTGCACGCCGAGCGGGAAGATGATGGGCTTGCTCTCGCGCTTGCGCATCGTGATCGCCGTGACGTGGAACGTGGGCGCCTTGTAGGCCTTGCCCATGTACCCCGCCCACTCCGGATGGAAATGGAAGCGACCCTGGATGTCCGCCTTCTCGGACTCGGCCGTCTCGTAGCGCTTGTCGCGCGGATGCAGGTAGCCCTCGAGGACGTACTCGGCGTCGGCCAGCGTGTACGCGTCGATCGTCTTGCATTTCACGAGCCGGATCGGCGAGCCCTGGATCGCCCCCGCGATGCCGACCTCGTCGCATCCCTTGGGCAGGATCGCGTAGTCGAAACCCGCGCCCGCCACGTACGTGCACGCCGGCGGCACGCCGAAGCACATGGTCAGCGGAATCGGCTGGTCGTCCTTGTAGTGCTTGGTCATCACCTGCCACATGTGCGACCCGGGCGAGATCTGGAAGGTGCCGACGTTGCCCCAGCGGAAGTTCATCCGGTTGTAGCCGATGTGGCTGCCGCCGTCGAAGTAGTCGCCGATGACGCACGAGATGCCCGAGCCGATCGTCAGCTCGGTTTCCAGCGGCGTATGGCGGATCGCCGTCAACCACTTGTTGACATCGAGGTCGTCGGTGATCACATCCTGGTGCACCGGCGCCTCCTCCGAGGAAATGATCACCGACTGCAGCGGATGATCGATCGCATGGGCGACCTTCTTCACGCGCTCGAGCGAATCCTTCCAGCCGAACATGTCCTCGACGACGCGGATGTCGCCGAAGAGGTTGGTGATCGCGCGCGCGTGCGGCATGCCCTTCACGTTGTTGAACAGCATCGGCAGGCTGCCGTCGAAGATCTTCTGCAGGCCGGTGATCTCGAGATCGGGGTTGACCTCCTTGTCCGTCTCGATCAGATAGCCTTTCGAGCGGAACCACTCGACCGTCGAACGCAAGCTGGTCACGTCCTTGTTTTCGACTTTCGTTTTACGTTTTTCGACCGAATCGTTCACTGGGGTTTCTCCTGTTTGCGTGCCTAGGCACTGATTTCAGACTGGACCGGCTACCGCCGGTTGACGCTGCGATTGCGTGTGCATGGCTCCGTCCCAGCGTCGCGCGAACGGGGCTGGAATGCCGAACTGGTCGAGGACCCGCGCGACGATGTGATCGACCATGTCGTCGAGCGTTTCGGGGTGGTTGTAGAAGGCCGGCACCGGCGGCATGATCGTCACGCCCATCCGTGAAAGCCTGAGCAGGTTCTCGAGATGCAGGTCGCTCAGCGGCGTCTCGCGCGCCACGAGCAGCAGCTTGCGGCGCTCCTTCAGGATGACGTCCGCGGCGCGGTGTATCAGGTGGTCGCCTGCGCCCTGGGCGATCGCCGCGACCGTACGCATCGAGCACGGGATGATGACCATGCCGTCGGTGACGAACGAGCCCGACGAGACCGACGCCCCCATGTTCCCGGCGTCGTGCACCACCGAGGCGAGCTCGCGCACCTGTTTGACGCTCGAACGCGTTTCATGCCCGATCGTCTGTATCGCCCATTTGCTCAGGATCAGGTGGGTTTCGACGTCGGTGCCCTGTAGCGCCTCCAAAAGCCGAATTCCGAACACGGCGCCTGTCGCGCCCGTCATGCCGACGATGAGTCTTCTCATCGGGCCGCTCCTCCTTCTTGATTCGAATCAGAGTTCACATCTCTACCACAATGTGGTTCTTTTTATGGGAAACCAGGGCTTGGAACAAACGTCCATTATGCGGCAGGATACGAAACGCAACTCCCATGAGTAGTTTGCAAACGGAGCGCCGAATTGACAAGGCATAGACCACTAAATAACTTCCACACTATGGATGATTGGTGATCGGACATGACAACCGATTCAGACAGCCATCAGCGGGCCGGCACACAAAGCATCGAACGCGCGTCGCTCGTCATGCGCGTCATCGCCTCACGCAACGGCCTGGGCATGCGCCTCGTCGATGTGACACGCTGCGCGCAGCTGGAACAGTCGACCGCGCACCGGATCCTCAAGTGCCTGATCGCCGAAGGCATGGTGAGGCGCGATCCGGAGACGCGCCGCTACCACCTAGGGCACCAGATCTTCGAGCTCGGCCTCGCCGCGGCCTCACAGTTCAACCTGCACACCATTTGCCATCCGTCGCTCGTTCGCCTGTCGGAGAAGACGGGCGACACGGTGTTCCTCACGGTGCGCAGCGGTTTCGATACCGTGTGTCTGGATCGCAGGGAAGGCGCTTTTCCGATCAGGACGCTGACGCTCGACGTCGGCACTCGACGGCCGCTGGGCGCCGGCGCAGGCGGCGTGGCACTGCTGATGCTCCTGCCCGAGCGCACCGTCGAGGAGATCGTCAACGCGAACGCGCTTCGGCTCGGCGGCTACGGAGATCTCACCGTGCCGGCTGTCCTGAAGCTGGTGAACCAGTCCAGACAGCTCGGCTACGCGCTGAACGACAGCCACATCACGCCGGGCGCCACCTCGGTCGGCATGGCGATCCGTTCGCGATACGGTGTGCCGTTCCTCGCGATCAGCATCGGAGCCATCTCGAGCCGGATGGAGAGCAACCGCCAGCGCGAGCTCGCCGCCCTCTTGAGGGAAGAGGTCGAAGTACTCGAACGATTGTTGAGTGAAAGCGCACACCCCCTCTAGCGGGCGCCTGCCGATCGGCGTGGCGAAGACGCTTCGTGGCGAGCTCGGCCAACGTCAACGACGTAACGAGAACGGGTGCGCTGCTGCACGGACGAGAGACAACGGCCTTCGAGGAATCGGGCTATCAAGGCGTGGAACGAGCGAAAGAAAGCGGCCGGGCCACGCGTGGCGATGAAGCCGGGCAAGCGCGAGCACCTCGACCCGACGTTGTGCTGGCGTTGCAGGCCCAAGGTGCATCTTGAATACCCAAGCAGACTCTGAAGAGCGCTTCGAAGACCACGTACAGGCCGGTCGAGCGACGCCCGACCTACCCCGGTCCGACACCGGGACGCCGGTCGAGTTCATCGCGCACGATTTTTCTCGTGAATCAGCGGGTCGACGACGCAGCAAGAACGGGTAAACGATGAGAAAAGTCGATTCCGTCAGATATGAGGCGAGGCGTCTGGAGATCCTGAGCGCGGCGGAAACATGTTTCGTGCGCAAAGGCTTCCACAGCACCGCCATCGCGGAGATCTGTGCAGAGGCTGGGATCAGCGCCGGCCACCTTTACTACTATTTCGCGAGCAAGGAGGAAATCGTCGCGGCGATCGCCCAGGATCGGCTAAAGGTCTGTATCAAGATGCTGGAACACATTCTGGACGGGCCCGATCCTTTCGCGGAGTTGATCCGGCAAATTTGCAGGCCGAAGATCGGCGGGCTGGATACGGATTCCCTGCTTCTGGAGTTGCTGGCCGAAGCCGGCCGTAACCCTGCGATAGGAGAGTCGATGCGCGAGCAGAGCGCCTGTATTCGTAGGCTGTTCAGTGGCGTCCTGCGCAAGGGGCAAGCCGACGGCAAGGTCGATGCCGCGCTCGATCCGGACCTCGCCGCGAGCATACTCCTCAGCGTAGTCATCGACGGCATGAAAGCGCTGATGGTCAGGCAACCCGATCTGGACCGCGGCAAGACAAGCGACATGATCGAAGTGCTGGTCACCCGCTTTCTCGCGGCCCCTTGACGCTGCGCAGCGGCTTCTCGCGTTAGTCGCCGACCCCGCGGTTGCGACAACTGGCGCGCGGCCAGCAGTGGAGGCAGCAATGGCCGAGCGTGCCGTCCCGATGGAGCGCGGCGATATCGGTATCCGCGCTCCGCAATCCCCTGACGGTACCGGGTCTGCAGTCGAAATCCCACACATTCGAGCGCCGTTTCCGGGCGACCCGGCCCACCGGACAAGGAAGAATCGTTGGGCCATGCAACGAGGGCGCTCGATGCTGCTCACACGCTCCTACGACCACTGGCCAAGCGCCGGCCGGCAGCGCCTGCTCGCGCTGTCTTCGTCGCTCACGATAGGCGGCTCGCACCGCCACGACTTGCCGTCGTGCCGTCCACCTGAGACGCCCTCCAGTCGACGTTCAGGCACTGCGCACCGCGCCAGGTAGCCGCCGCGGAGCTTTACAAGATGCTGCTGCGACGCTATGAGATGCCTTGGCGCCGCGCCTTCGAGGCCTATGGGGGAGCGGGATGGCTGATCGCGGCGCTCTACTTTGCCGCCCTCCCGCTCATTGGTTCGGTGCCACCGCCTGCGGCCGTCTCTCTGGCGGCAGGCTGCCTGCTGATGGGGCTGCGACGACTGACGCAGGCGGTGCGAGTGCTGCGCTTGCGAAGCGCTCTTGCGGGCCGGCGCATCCAGGTGATCGCGCCACAGGATCTTGAACGACTTTACGCCGACCGCGCGCAGGTATTCCTCGGCTTCGGCTTCGAGTGGCGGCCCGTACATGCGCAACGGCTCTACGAGCTCTCGAAGATCAACTACCGCGACTTCATCGTCCCGCGCTGGCTGCAGTTCGCGCTCGGCCAAGGCGCCAATGCGCAGCCGGATGCCGAGATCGGCCTGCCGTACATCCACGGCGTCGAGCCCACGGAGCAACCGCTGTTCCGGCCCCTGCAGAACTTCGAAGGCGGCACCCTGCTCGTGGGTACGACGCAATCGGGCAAAGGGGTCGCACTGGCCAACCTGATCACTCAGGCCGTGCGCCGCGGTGACGTGGTGATCGTGATCGACCCGAAGAACAGCCGGCGCCTGAAGCGTGTCGTCGAGCGCGCCTGCGCGGACTACCGGGACGCGGACACCTTCATGGAATTCCATCCGGCATTCCCCGAACGGGGCGTGCGCCTGGACTTCACCTTCAATTGGCAAAAACCGACCGAGATCGCCTCGCGCATCCAGGCCATCATGCCACCGGACACGGCGGGCGCCTTCAGCGCTTTCGGCTGGGATGCGGTCAACGTGGTGGTCCAGGGCTTGGTCGAACTCGAGGAGCGTCCCAACCTCATCAAGCTGACCAAGTACATCGAGGGCGGCATCGAGCCGGTGCTGGAGATGTCGCTGCGCCGCTTCTACGAGCGCCTCCTCGGCAATGCCTGGCGCGACCAGCAAGAGATGCGCAGGCTGCTGCACGAGGCGCATAAGGGCAATATACGCCGGCCTTCCGAAGCCGCGAGCGCCGACTTGCTGGCCTTCGTTGCCTACTACGAGCACCACGTCGCGCAGAACCAGCGCAGCAAGGTGCTCGACGCGCAGGTGCGCACCTTCCGGCACAACCGCGAGCACTACCAGAAGATCACGGCCAACCTGTTGCCCGTGTTGTCGATGCTGACTTCCGGCGATCTGGGCCGCAGCCTGTCCCCCGATCCGTTCGACGCCGACGACATACGTCCGATCATGAACTTCGAGAAGATCGAGCGCGGCGGGCACGTGCTGTACATGTGCCTCGATGCCCTGCCCGACCCCTCGGTGGCGTCGGCGATCGGCGCGCTGGCGCTGGCCGACCAGGCGGCTCGCGCGGGGATGCGCTACAACCTGGGCGCCTATCAGCGCATTTCGCTCTTTGTCGACGAGGTCGCCAACGTCATCAACCAGCCACTGATCGAGATCCTCAACAAGGGAGCCGAAAGCGGCATCTTCGCGACCTGCGCGATGCAGACGCTGGCCGACCTCGCAAGGCGGCTGGGCAGCGAGGACGCAGCGCGCATGGCGCTGGGCAACCTGAACAACCTGATCGCGCTGCGCACGAAGGACAGGCCGACGCAGGATTTCGTCGTGGAGACCTTCGGCAAGACCGCCATCCATACCGTGCGCGTCGGTCTGAGCCACGGTGCCGATGCCCATCTGGGCGACTTCTCGTCGAGCTACTCGACGCAGCTCACCGAGAGCTTCGAGGAGGTGGTCCCCGCGGACATGCTCGGAAAGCTGCCGAACCTGCAGTATTTCGCGTCGGTCTCGGGTGGACGCATCATCAAGGGGCGCTTTCCGATCATCGACCCGGATGCCGGGCCTGCGTCGCCGAAGCGCATCCCATGATCCGGGCGGTCGCAATCGTTTCGCTGCTCGTGCTGCTGGTCCTCGTTCTCTACGTGCCGTCCGCGCACCCGCCCTCGCGGTTCCTCGACCAGTTGCGCAGCGAGCACGACATGGCCGTCACGTTCTGGGGCGCCGAGTCAGCCTACCGGATTCTGGACCGCGCCATGCAGCTGCAATCCGACGCGGCCGCCGTCAGCTCGCTTTCATCGCCGAACATGCGCGGGCCCGGGGCCGTCGACGGCGCGGTCTCCGTCGAGATGGCCTCGGTCAGCCAGCGGCTGTTCGGCAACCCCTACTTCCGCTCGGTCGACGCGCTGCTGGTGCTCGCGAGCTACCGGCTCACGACCCTGCTCGAATGGTTGTATTGGCTCCTGCCCCTGGTGATCGTCGCGGGAGTCGATGGCGGTCTGGTTCGGGTGATCCGAGCCAAGGAGTTCGTGCAGCACGATCCGGAGATGTTCGCGCTGTGGTGCTCGCTGCTGATCATCACCGCTTGCGCGACCGTGATCGCGTTCGTGCTTCCCGTGGCTGTCCATCCCGTGGCACTGGCCTGCTCGCCGATCGCGATGGCGGCGTTGCTCGACCTTGCCATCATGAATTTCCATCTCCGCGCCTGATCCCTCGCGTCGCCGAAGCCCACTGATCACGAAACACCGCCAAGAAGCGCGCCATTGCGGGGCGACGCAGATGCACAGACGCCCTACCCTTCATCCATGCGCTCACGATCGGTTCGCCATCTCCCGTGACCCGAGGACAGACGTCATGTCGACATCCATGCCGAACACCAGCCATGCAGCACGCGCTGACTTGAGTGCCGCCGCGCCTAGTGACGTCGTCGAGACCCGGCTGTGGATGGAGGAGCACATGTGGCTGTATGCGCTTCTGCGCAGCAGCGACAACGTTGCGCCCACCTTCCGCTTTCCGGATCTCCTCAGCGCCTGCGTGGCGATCGTGTTCGATCGTGACGATGCCGCCGAACGCATCTTCGGCTTCCTGGGAACGTCGCTGGTGCTGCGTGCGCCGACCACGCCAAGGCGACGCGAGTCGCTATGGCGCCCTCAGTACGAGCTCCTGCATGACCTGCAGTGCTCGCCGGCGAACAAGCATCCCAACCCGAAGTTCCAACTCGACCAGCTCACCACCGCCTGCGTGGCGCTGTGCCGACAGGAGGGTGAATCGGGCGCCGCCGTGCTGCGGCAGGCGCGTCGCAACATGGTGCAGCGGCACGCGAGCGCCCAAGGCGCGTCGCGATACGCGCGCTGACGAGTGAACTGAGCACGCGGCGCTGCGCCGCCACCCGCACATACCCTGCCGGGCCCGCGCCCGGCCTGTCTGCGCAAGACCCTGACCGGCCCGCCGGTCCTCACCTCGTGCGCCCTCTATCGCGGGCCGATCGTGAACGCCTCCGGGATCTTCGATGCACTTGGCCGTCGTCGTCGTTTTTGTGGTGACGCTGGTGCTGGCTGTGCCGGCCGGCGCAACGCCGTGCTGGAACACGGCCGCCCAGCGCTACGGCGTCGCGCCGGAGCTGCTCTACGCCGTCGCTCGCACCGAATCCAATCTGAACCCGCGCGCGATGAACCGAACCCACGTGCAGCGTACCGGCAGCTACGACATCGGTCTGATGCAGATCAACAGCCGGCACCTGCCCAGGCTCGCCGCTTTGGGCATCCGTGAGGCGGACTTGTTCGATCCCTGCGTGAACCTGCAGGTCGGCGCCTGGCTGCTGGCCGACAGCTTCTCGCGCCACGGCGTGACGTGGCACGCCGTCGGCGCCTACAACGCCGCCTGCAGCCAGCTCAAGGGCGACGACTGCACACGGGCGCGAGCGACCTATGCCTGGAAGGTCTACCGCCACCTACCCGGAGCCGACGGTGGACGGCCCACGCCTGCGGCCAGGCCGCCATCGGGATCGCTGACGCGTCACCTGCATGTGAAGGTGGCGCAATGAAGCGCGCCTCGATGACGTGCGCATGGCGCCGCGGCGGCATCGCAGCATGCCTGGCCATGACGGGCTGCGCGGCGCCAGCACCCACACCTGTCGCTCCCGACGCGCCGACGGGCAGTCGGCCGGCATTGCACCTGGCCCAGCTGGGACACGGGCGTCTTGCGGCGTTCGCCTGGTGCCTGGGCGACGACTGCCCGGAGCGCAGCCCCAAGACGCTCGCGCCACCGCCGGCGCCAACGACAGTCGCGAGGCTGGATCCGGTGCGACCGCTGGCATCGGCGGACGGCATCGCCAGGGGCGAGGAGCTGGCAGCTCTTGCACCGCGCCCCAGCAGGTCGGTGTCCCAGCAGGCGGCGCAGACCCTGTCCGTCCACTTCCACCTTGCGAGCGCGCGCCTGGATAGTGCAGCGCGCGAGGCGCTTCGCGCGATCGTCCCCCAGCTCAAGCAGGCAAACAAAGTCCGCCTGAGCGGGCGCACCGACAGCACCGGTTCGGCGTCAACAAACGACCTGCTCGCCAGGGAGCGCGCCGAAGCGGTGCGCCGAGAACTGCTCGCCCTGGTTCCCGGCATCGCCCCGATCGTGACCATCGACGCGCAGGGCGCCTGCTGCTTCGTCGATACCAACGACAGCGCGGCCGGGCGCGCGCGCAATCGTCGCGTCGACATCCTCCACCGCATCGAGCTCGACGACCTGCCCTGACATCCGCCACCACCCGCTCTCACCGGATCCGCCACCCACCTTCCTCTGCTGGAGCTTTCACATGGGCACTGCCATTCTCTCTACCTCCACCCCGAAGTCGCTGCGTTCGCCCGCGCGCACGCTCACCGGCTTCTTTGCACTGCTGGTCGCCGCCTTCATCGGCCTGGCGCTCGCGTTCCCCTCCCACGCGCTGGATCTCGTGGCCTTCACCGGCATCACCGGCCCATTGACTTCCGCACTCGTTCAGATCGCGGACCTGGGGCCCGGCATCAAGGCCCTGGTGGGCTTCGTCGGGTTCGTGGTGGCGCTGATCTCGTTGTCTGCGCTGCGCAACTTCGGGCCCGTGCTGTTCTACGTCGGATTGGCGATCTTCGCCGCCGTCGGCCTCGTGATCGCCGGCGCAATCATGGGCGCCGTCGTCTGAGCGCAGCTCGCGCCATCGCGCAGGCCACCATGCAAACAGACACCTACATCCCCCGGCGTCTGGACGACAGCTGGAAGATCGGCTTCTGGGACGTCGACGTTGCGGCGCCGATCCTCTTCATGTTCTTCATCGGCTACCTGTCGTCGAGCAAGGGGGCATTCGCAGTCTGCCTCGCCGTGGGCATTGCGGTGTCGCGCTGGATCGCGCGGCTGAAGGCGGACAAGCACCCCGCCTTCGCGATTCACTGGCTGTACTGGCACTTGCCGACCAATCCCCTCACGTCGATGCGCGCGACGCCGCCGTCGCACATCCGCCGCATGGTCGGCTGAGCCGCAGGCACTGCCATGGATTTCGATCGGCTCAGCGGCGACCTCAAGGATCTGCGCCGGCGCAACCGGAGCCTCGCCCTGGCGGTCGGTGCCATGGCGCTGAGCCTCGTCCTGACGCTGGCCATCATCGTCAGCCTGCTCGGAACGGTGCGCACCGTGGTCGTTCCTCCGTCGCTCAACAAGACCTTCTGGGTCGCGGGCGACCGGGCATCGAGCGAGTACCTCGAGCAGATGGGCAGCTTCATCGCCTGGCTGATCCTCGACGTCACCCCGAGCACCATCGACTGGAAGAAGGACATCCTGCTCGGCTATGTCGATCCCCAGCAGTACGGCGCGCTCAAGACGCGCCAGGAGATCGAGGCCGAGCGCCTGAAGCGCATCAACGCGGCCACCGCCTTCGCCCCGCAGCAGCTCGTGGCCAGCGAGGACACCCAGTCCCTGCTCGTGCTCGGACGACTGCGCACCCTCGTCAACGGCTACGAGACGGCCAATGACCTGAAGGCCTACCGCATCGACTTCGGCTACGCCGGAGCACGCATGCACATCGTCGGGTTCAACGAGGTGCCCTATGCGGTACGGTGAGACGGCGTCCGCATCCCGCCCGCGCGTTGGCTCCTTGCACCCGGGCAACGCGTCGTCTCGCGCGAGACGCCAGCCCACTGACCCTGCATCGATACAGAGTCTTTGCGATCGCGCGCCTGCGCGCCGTCGCTGGGATCCGCTAGCCCCTTGCGCACGCCGCATCCTTGCCGTCACGTCACTGTCCTTCGGCCTGCAGGCGCATGCACTGCAGGTCTTGGACGCGAGCGATGGCGTCGCGGTCGAGGCCATCGTGTCGCGCAGCGAGCCCACCCGCATCCGCATCGAGGGCGCGCCGATCACCGACGTCTTCGGCAACATCCATTCGAGCCACTGCGCTGCGGGCCCCTCGCTGCCTGCGGCACCCGCCACCCCCGGCGTTCCAGCGCCGGCCGCAGGTTTTCAGGCTGTCGTGAATCCGGCGGGCGACGTGGTCGTCGAGTGCGACCGCGACAAGGGCGAGATCTACATCCGTCCGGTGGGCGAGGCGTCGCGCCCGATCAACCTCTTCGTGTCCTCTGCGACGGCGACCTACACGCTGCTGCTGCGTCGCGCTGATACTCCGGCCGACACCCTCGTCATCCGCGACAAGACGCCGCGGGCGCTGCGCCCTCTCGCGCCCGAGCCCGCAACGGCCGGCCCGGCCCCGAACCATGTGCGCACGATGAAGGCGCTGCTGGTCGCGATGGCCTCGGACCGCATACCGCCCGACGTGCGCGTCGAGGAGACCTCCCGAGCCGTACAGCTCTGGGCCGAAGCGCGCTTCACGCTGTTGCGGCTGTACGAAGGCCGCGGATATGTAGGCGAGAAGTACACGCTGCAGAACATCAGCCAGGCGCCGATGGTGCTGGCCGAGCAGGAATTCGACCGCCCCGACAGCCGTACGGGCGGCGAAGTCGCAGGCATCGCCATCGAGCACCACAACCTGCGCCCGGGCGAGACCACCAGCGTCTATGTCATCCGCCGGGCAGGCGCGCCATGAACGCGTCCTCTCCCAGCCCGGCATCGCGCCCCGGACACGGCCGGCCGCCCGGCCACGTCGGGCGCGGCGTGCTGGATCCCCTGACGCCGCGCCAGCGCCAGTTCGCGCTGCTCGGCGCCCTCCTCGCCGGCGGCGTCGGCCTGCTCTGGCTGGTCTTCAGCTTCGCCGGCTCCGGGACTTCGGCCCACGGTACTCGTGCGGCCCCGACGCGGCCCGGCGACGTGACCAACATCGGCGTGCTCGCGCCCGGCGGCCAGGTGAATCCGGTCGATCAATGGGTCGGCACCGCCGGTCGCAAGCTCGCGCAATACGAGACGGAGCGCGAGGAGCAGAGCCGACTCAACAAGGACCGGCAGGCCTTCGAAGCCCGCACGATGCAGCGTTTCGCCGAACTCGAGCAGCGCCTGACCGCGAATCAGCGAGCACCGACGCTACCTCCTCCTGCGCCTGCCCAATTCGCGCCGCCGCCCCCCGCGCCAGCCCCGGCAACACCCGCGATGATGCCTCCGGCCGCCGGCCTGCCGCCCGGTCCGCCACCTTCGAGGCCGGGGATGGGCGCGATGCCCGCTGGCGCCCCGGTCCTGCAACCGGCCAGCGCACCTGCGCCGGTGATCTCGCGCGTGACCTTGGCCGAGCGCTCGCGGCCGACGGGCGTGGCGGGGCCGCACGGCGCATCGGCCCGGGAGCACGCGAGCGACTCATCCTCCACCGCACGGACCGTCACGACCTTCCTGCCGGTGAGCTTCACGCGCGGGATTCTGTTGGGGGGCCTGGACGCCCCCACCGGTGGGCAGTCCCAGTCCAACCCGCACCCGGTGTTGATCCGCCTGTCGGACAACAGCGTGCTGCCCAACCAGTTCCGTGGCGAGTATCGAGAGTGCTTCGTCGTGGCCGCGGGCTACGGCGACATCAGCTCGGAGCGTGCGTACCTGCGCACCGAGAACCTCTCCTGCGTGCGCGCCGATGGTGCGACGCTCGAGGTCCGAATCCAGGGCAGCGTCTACGGCGAAGACGGCAAGGTGGGGATGAGGGGGCGCCTCGTCACCAAGCAGGGCCAGATGCTCGCCAACGCGCTGCTCGCCGGCGTGGTCAGCGGCATCAGCCAGGGACTGTCCACGGCCAACACCACCTACAGCACCTCGGCGCTGGGAACGATCGCGAGCACGGACAGCAACGCCGAAGCCTACCGCGCAGGCCTGGGGCAAGGCATAGGCAAGGCCCTTGACCGCCTCGCCCAGTACTACATCCGCCTGGCCGAGAACACGTTCCCGGTGATCGAGGTCGACGCCGGCCGCCAGATCGATGTGGTCATCACCAAGGGCGCGCGCATCGACGTACCCATGGCGGCGTCCATCGCCCGCAGCACCCGACTCGCGCGTTCGCCCGAGTTCCGCTACCTGGAGGTTACCGATGATGGCGACTACTGATCCGCGCGCAAGCTGCGCGCGCCGCCTCGTCGCCGCTGCGCTGCTGAGCACGCTGTTCATCGGCCTGACGCCTCTACCGTCGCTCGCGGCCGATGCCGATGAGGCGAAGCTGCTGGCCGCCCTGCGCGAGGCTCATGTCGGAACGCGCTTTACCGAGGTCGCGCGCACGGACGTCCAGGGGCTCTACGAGGTCTGGATGAACGGCAACGTCGCTTACGTCGCCTCGGCGAATCCGCGCTACTTCATCTTCGGTCGGCTGTTCGACACGCAGACGATGCGCGATGTCACCGGCCCGAAGCTCGTCCAGCGTGCCTCGAGACAAGAGGGTCAGCTGCAGGGCGATGCCGTGTCCAGGGCGACCGTTTCGCTCGACCAGCTGCCGCTGGCCGATGCGCTCACGACGGTGCGCGGCAACGGGCAGCGCCGGGTGGCTGTCTTCAGCGACCCGAACTGCATCTACTGCAAGCAGCTCGAACCCGAACTGGCGGGCCTGGACAACGTCACGGTCTACACCTTCCTCGTGCCGTTTCAAGGCGAGGATCGACCCATCGCCATCTGGTGCGCCGCCGACCGCGACCGGGCCTGGCGCCAATGGATGCTGCAGGGCGACGCGAGCAGCCTCGATCCCGCCGTGCGCTGCGATCATCCGATCGCGCGCAACCTGGACCTGGCACGCCGCCTGGGCGTACAGGGCACGCCGACGCTCTTCTACGCCGACGGCACGCGCACCGACGGCTACGTCGGCCGATCGGTGCTCGAAGCGCGGCTGGCCGCGGCCGTGCAGGCCGCCCATGCACAGGGGCAGCCATGAGTGACCGGCGTCTGTGCACCGGCATGGTGACATTGCTGCTGCCGCTCGCCGGCTGCGTGAGCATGTCGGGGCTAGGCGGCGACTCGAAGTACGCTTGTGCCGCACCCGAGGGTGTGGCCTGCGACTCGGTCTCAGGCACCTATGCCAACGCGGTGCATGGAAGCCTTCCGAGCCAGAGGCGCCAGGAGCATGCACCTGTGCCGACGACGGGGCACGCACCGTCGCCTGCTGGCTCTGCGAACGCGTCCGGAAAAGCGGCCCCGTCGCTGCACGCGCCTCTGGCCGCCGCGGCCCTCACCGACACCGCTGCCCCCGCGCCGCGCGTGCTGCGCTCGCAAGCACGCTACCTGCGCCTGTGGGTCAAGCCATGGGAGGACATCGACGGCGACCTTTTCGACCAGGCCCACGTCTACGTCCAGGTCGACCACGGTCACTGGCAGATGGATCATGTCCGCCAGCAGATCCGCGACAGGTACGCCCCGCTACGCCCGCCCGTCTCCTCCGCCCCCGCGCCCCGCAGCGAGCCCGCAGGTGGCTCGGACGCGGCCGACGCCACCGACGCCGGGAAGCAGATCGCGCGCCCGACGGCAACGGATTCCCGCTCATTGTTCCCTTCGCTCGCCTCCCCGCCCGCGGGCCAGGGTGCACGCCCGCAGTAGGCCGTCATGCCCTTGCCTTCCATCTTCGACGCGCTGCCGGGCGAGACGCTCTCGGATTTGTTCCCGTTCGGCACGCCAGAGGACACCCCCGCCGAGCAGTTCGCCGGCTGGCTGCCGTACTCGGCCTACCTCGCCGACGAACAGATCTTCGTGAACCGCGATGGCATGGGCTTCCTGCTGGAAGTCATGCCCCAAAGCGGCGCGGACGATCGCATGGCCGAGGTGCTGGTCTCCCTATACGCCAACTGCCCGCCAGACACCGGTCTGCAGTTCCACCTGTTCGCTTCCCCGCACATCCGCCACCCGTTGCGCCAGTACACCAACCTGCGTGTCGAGGACGAGGATCAGGCCGAGAAGGCACACCTCATTGGACGGCCCGTGCCCGACGAGAACCTGTTTCGCAAGCTGGCCCGCCAGCGTGTGAACCACCTGCTGCGCGGCACGCAGAGCTCGCTGACCGCGGGCTTTCACTACACGCTGCGCGACTTCCGGCTGATGCTCAGCGTGTCGTTCCCAGGAAACGCAAACGACCTGAACAGCCGCGACGCCCTGCTGACGCTGCGCGCCTCGCTCGCCGCCACGTTGCGCTCGGCGCTGCTGCCCAGCCGCGTCTGCGACGCCGCCGACCTCATCAACTGGTGCGCCCTGTTCACCAACCCGGACCGCATCGCCCACTCCGACGCCGCGGACCTGAACTTCGACGACGACCGATGGCTGCACTACGACGACGGTCGCGAGATTCGCGATCAGATCATCGACTTCGACACCATCCAGGACCCGCACCCGTGCGGCCTGACGCTCTGGAAGGAAACCAGCGACGAAGTGCTCGAGGCGCGCTTCTACTCGATCAAGAACTTCCCCAAGCGCTTCGCCTTGTGGCAGATGGGCTCGCTCATCGGCGACCTGATGCAACCGGCGCTGCAGTACAGCGCGCCCTTCCTGATCACGCTGGGCGTGCACATGCTGGACCCGAACACCACCCGGTCCGTCGTCACGGCC
>JAHDYE010000001.1:47020-62277 GCA_023383035.1 Burkholderiaceae bacterium
CCAACCATGTACGGGCGACCCAGAACGCCAAGAGCAAGATGGCCGACGTCATGCCCGACGCGCGCAAGAAGCTCGAGGACTGGTCGGCCGCGGCCAACGCGATCGACACCGGCGGCGGCCTGGTGAGCCTGTATCACCAGCTCGCGCTCTTCACCCACCCGGAGCAGGCCGCGGCTGCGCACGAGGCAGCCAACGCGATCTGGCGCGCACGCGGGTTCCAGCTCAACGTCGACGCCTACATGCACCGCCAGGCGCTGCTGGCCAGCCTGCCGATGACGCTGACGCCGAGCTTGCACAAGGACCTCGCCAAGATGCGCCGCGTCACCCGCAAGACCATGTCGAACGCGATCCACATGGCGCCGTTGATTGCCGAGTGGCGCGGCACGCGCACGCCGGCCCTGGTGTTCGGAGGACGGCGCGGCCAGATCATGACGCTGGATCTGTTCGACAACGACCTGGGCAACTACAACTTCGCGATCATCGGCGCGCCCGGGTCGGGCAAGTCGGTGCTGATGAATGAAATGGCCTGGTCGTACCGAGCCATCGGCGCCAAGGTCTGGATGCTGGATCTGGGCCGCAGCTTCGAGAAGCTGTGCCGCAAGGCCCGCGGCACCTACATCGAGTTTCGCGCCGACGTCGACATCTGCCTGAATCCCTTCAGCATCGTGCACGACATCAACGAAGACATCGACATGCTGGTGCCGGGCATCGCCAAGATGTGCTCGATGCAGCACACGCTCGAGGAGGTCCAGTACAAGGCCATCTCGGCAGTGGTGCTCAAGCTCTGGAAGGCGCACGGCCAGGATCTGACGATCACGGCCCTGCGCGACGCGCTCAAGACGGGATCGATCGAGGAGCTGGGCGTGAGCGGGGACCAACGCATCCGGGACCTGGCCATCATGCTCAACCCGTACGCCCGGGGTGGCCAGTACGAGCGATTCTTCGAAGGACGCTCGAACGTCGACTTCTCGAACGACTTCATCGTCATCGAGAACGAGGAACTCAAGCGCCGACCGGACCTGCATGCAGTGGTCAACATCCTGCTGCTGCACCAGATCACGGGCGAGATGTACCTCACGCGCAACCGGCGCAAGGTGCTCTTGATCGACGAACTCAAGCAGCAGCTCGGCGACATCGGCGCCGACGATCCGGTGAAGGCGGCAGTAGTGGAGGAAGCTGCGCGACGTGCCCGCAAGTACGGCGGCGCACTCGGCACAGTGGCCCAGACCGCCGACGACTACTACGGTTCCGCGCAGATGGAGGCCGCGTTCAATTGCAGCGACTGGGTCTTCTTGCTGCGGCAAAAGCCCGAGTCCATCGAGATGCTGGATCGCAAAGGCCGGCTCAGCATGGACGAGTCCAAGAAGCTCCTGCTGAATTCCCTGCGTCTCGAGGCCGGCGCCTACTCCGAGATCTACATCTCCTCGCCGATCGGCGAAGGCGTGGCGCGAAACATCCTGGACCCGGCCACTCACCTGCTGTTCTCCAACAAGCTGGAGGACAACGCGCCGATCGACGAACTGCGCGCCCAGGGCCTGTCGATCGACGAGGCGATCAACGAGCTGCTGCACCAGCGCGGGCATGCGCTATGAAGGACACAGCTGCGAACGTCCTGATCGCCGTCGTGGTGTCGGTACTGATGGTCACCGCCGCGCTCGCGGCCTACGACCGCTGGGTGCTGCGGCCCTCCCTCATCGTAGGCGTCGTCGACCTGCAGGAGGTCTACCGCGCAAAGGAAACGCAGTTCACGCAGTTGCTGATGCAGACCGGCAGCGACGAGGAGCGCCAACAAGCCCTCGCGATGGCCCGCAGCTTCTCGCAACGGCTTCCGGCCGCGCTCGATGAGCTGCCGCGCGAGTGCGGGTGCCTGGTGGTGTTGAAGGCCGCAGTGGCGGGTGGCCCGACCGCCATCGACCTGACACCGGCGCTGCGCAGGAAGGTGGACCTGCCATGAATATCGGACACGCATCACCGCCCGTCTCTCCTGGCCTTCCCGCCTGCCACGCCCAGACCGACGGCAGCGGGTCGATCAAGCCGGGATGGTGGCGCCAACGTCATCGTGCCTTGCGCGAGCTACTGCGCCACATGCGAGGTCGTTGGTTCCTCTATGTGCCGGTGTTTGCGATCTGGGGTTTCGCCTTCGCGCGCGTCTTCATCGACCCAACGCCGCGCGTGCCCGTGCTGTTCAACTGGACGCCCAGCCTGCCGTACCACGTGGCGCTGATGCAGTATGGGCATGCCCCAGTGCAGCGGGGCGATCTCATCGTGTTCGCGTTCGCCGGCGAGGCCCAGGCGCACTACCGCGGCCTTCGCGGGCAGCCGTTCTTCAAGCGGGTGCGCGGCCTGCCGGGCGACGTCGTATCGGTACAGGACCGCATCGTCCTCGTCAATGCAGAGCCAGTGGGCGTGGCCAAGACTCACGCGCACGACCGCCATCCGCTTGCACCGATCGCGCCGATGGTCATCCCCCCGGGGCACTACTACGTGCAGGGCACCAGCCCCGACAGCTTCGACTCGCGTTACCGCGAGAGCGGTCTGGTGCGGGCCGAGCAGGTGCTGGGCGTCGTGGTGCCGATCTTCTGAGGAACCGGGCATGACGCGGACTGGATTGCATAGCCTGCTCGTACTGGGCCATTTCCTGGCTGCGGGCGGCGCGCTGGCCCAGACAAGCCCGGCCTTCGGGCCGCTGCCTGACGCACAGTCCAACTCAGGCGCAACGCCTGCCTTGGACAGCATGCCGCTTGCGGACTACCTTGGGCTGCTACAGAGAATCGCACCCGCGGCTGAAGTCGGTGCGCGCACCTATCTAGCGGCCATGCAGCTGCGTTGCCAGCGAACGCTGTCCAGCGGAGAGTTGCGGCTCGCGGTTGCCCGGGGAGAAGGCAACGCCGTGTTGATGGGCCTGATTCGAGCGGCCCATACGAAGGACACGGCGGCACGCGATCGCTGGATCGCGCAGCTGCCCTGCCCGTCGGAGGTCGGCCGATGAAGGCGACAGCGCTCACCGTCTACGCGGCTCTGGGTGCGCTCGCCGGCGTGTCCGCGCATGCGACCGATCTCGGCACGCTCGGGCCGACCTACGACATCGTCGAACCGCACCTGCTGCAGATGATCGAGCAGCGCCTGCGCGAGAAAGAGCACAGCGGCGAACTCGCGCGGATCGAGCAGGAGGCCCGTCAGCGCGGCGCCGAGGCCGTGCGCCATCCCCTCGCGCTCGCGAACGTGCAGACGACGCAGTTCCCCCGAACCTTCTTCTACGACCCGACGCACACGCTGGAGCGCAATATCCTCGGAACCCAGGGGGAACTGTTGTTCGCGGCAGGCACCAAGGCCAACCCGCTCGACGTGGTCTCGCTGTCGCGCCACCTGCTGTTCTTCGATGCGCGCGACCCCCGCCAGGTGCGCCAAGCACGCGAGCTGATGGCGCACTACCAGAGCAAGGTCAAGCCGATCCTGACCGCAGGCTCCTATCTGGACCTCATGAAGTCCTGGCGCATCCCGGTCTACTACGACCAGCAGGGGATGTTGACGCGGCGCCTGGGCATTACGCAGGTGCCGGCACTGGTCTCGCAGGAAGGCCGGCGGCTGCGCATCGACGAGATGGAAGTGCCGCGATGAAGACCTGCGCGTTCGCGCACGTCCGGCATTGGCTGGCCGGTCTGGTGCTGGCGCTGACCGCCTCGGCCGCCAGTGCGACCACCTGCACCGGCAAGTTCCCCAACCCCATCACGGACATCTGCTGGTCGTGCATCCTGCCCATCAGCATCGGCGGCGCGCGCATCGGCAACTTCGGCGACCAGGAAGACATCGACAACCCGTCCAGTCCGCTGTGCTCCTGCGGGGTCAATCCGGTGATCGGCCTGTCGATCGGCTTCTGGGAGCCCGCGCGGCATGTCGAAGTGGTGCGCAAGCCCTTCTGCCTGACCTCGCTCGGCGGCATCGATCTCGATCCAGGCATCCCGGCGCCCGAGGCCGCGCGCTTCACGCGACCCGAGGGCGATGGCGACGGCGGCAGCTTCTACCAGGCTCACTTCTATGTGAACCCGGTCCTGTACTACCTGGAAGTCGTGACGGACTTCCCGTGCCTGGAGCGCGGCTCCTTCGATCTGGCCTACCTGACCGAAGTCGACCCGCTTTGGGCCGACGACGAGCTCACGCTGATCCTCAACCCGGATGCGGTGCTGTTCGCCAACCCGGTCGCCATCGCTGCTTGTGCCGCCGACTGCGTGGCCGCGTCCATGGGCTTCGGCATCCGCGAGATGTTCTGGTGCGCGGGCTGCCAGGGCGGTATGTACCCCCTGAACGGCCATGTGCCGTACCACATGGGTGGCGTGCGCACCGCTGCGCTCATTGCCCAGCGCCTGACCGCAAAGTTGCACCGCGAGCTTCTCGCCTGGGGCTGGCATGGGCAGGCAGGCCTGTGCGGACCGTACTTCGCCCCCGTGATGGACAAGACCGCCTACAAGACCCAGCTCACCCACCCGATCCCGAACACCGAAAAGGAAGCGGGTAAGTGCTGCCAGCCCTTCGGCCGCCAGACCGTCACCTGGGGCGCCGGCAAGGAGTACCCGGTGCGCGGCGAGGACTTCGCCTTCCTGTTGTTTCGCAAGAGGAACTGCTGTGTCGGCTACTGACCTTCCCGTGCTCCTTCGCAGCGTTCTGGCCTTGACTCTGGCAGCGGCCGGCATCAACGCGGTGAGCGCCGCTGGTCCGGCCGTTCCTGTGGTCACCGAGGCCGACATCGAACGCGCACGCCGCGACCAGCCCACGATCAGCGACCAGGACATCGAAGCTGCACGCCGCAAGCACCGCCCGCCCGACGAGTCGGCGCTTCAAACATTGCCGTCCACGAGCCCGCGCATCGACGCCGTGCCGCAACCGGTGACCCGCACGCCGGTCGACCTCGAGGCCTTGGCGCGCGGCTATGCGTCGCAGGCAGACGCGATGCAAGCCGCCCAGGGTCTGGTCGGCGGACCCGGGCTGTTCGTCTTCATCAGCCTGTCGATGCCGCGCCCGGCGCTGCAACGCCTGATCGACCAGGCGGCACGCGCGCGTGCCTCGGTGATCCTGCGCGGTTTCGTCAACGGTTCGCTGCGCGAAACCGTCGCCAAGGTGCAGCCTCTGATCGGCGAGCGGCAAGTCGCCGTTCAGATCGACCCGCAGGCCTTCGATCGCTTTGCGATCACGCGCGTGCCGAGCGTTGTGCTGGTGCGCGATGGAACACGCCCGGTTTCTTGCGCCGCCGGCGCCTGCCCGCCGCCGGAGGGCTTCCTGCGCATTGCAGGAGACGTCAGTCTGGACTATGCGCTCGAGCACATGCAACGCGCAGCGCCAGAGTTTCGAGCCGATGCGTCGGGTTTCCTCGCCAGGCTCGCTCGCTAGGAATCCGTCACGGCCATGAAGCGCGCCATCGCCTGGTTCACGCTGGCCTGCTTCGTCACGACCCAGGTCGGCGCACAGGTGGGACCGCATGCCGAAGGCACGGCCGCGGGCCAAGCGGCCAACCCGGCGATCCGCAGCCACATCACCACCAACGGTGCCACGTCCGTGGTGCCGGGCTATACGACGACGCCCCCCGAGCGGGATTACTACGGCATGCCGAACCTCTCGGGCCACACCAGCGAGCGGCTCGCGGCCTGCGCACTCACCCCCAACAACCCCGTCTGCCAGGCCCTGCTCGGCGCCCGGGCCTCGGCCAACACCCCTCGGGAGCCGGTCTCGGCATATGACCCGGCCGTGCTCGGCGCGCGGCGTGTCGCGGCCAACCCTTCCACCGCCCTGGAAGACATCGCAAGCTTCTACAGCGGCTGTCAGGTCGAAACCATAGCGACCGCTGCCGCCGAATCCCGCATCTGCCGGCAGTACAGCGGCGCGACAGCGCAGTCCTGCGCGCACACGCTCTCCGTCTCGATCTCGCGCACGAGCAGCTGCTCGCCGGGCGAATGGTTCGCGCAAGCGGCCTCGGGCAGCGTTGGCGTGGCGGTGCAATGCACGCCGGATCTTCCCGCCTCCCGACAGCGCATGCGGGTGACCAGTGGGGGCGTCCCGATCGCGTTCTTCGACGTCGACATGACGACTGCGCCGGTGTTCCCGCAGATGCTCGCCACCCTGCCGGGTGGCGACTCGTGGGGAGGTGGCAGCAATGGCTTCTGGGTCGCCGGCAACCGATGCAACGGCGACGACTGTCGGCTCACTGGCTTCATTGCCCAGGAGTACCGCCAGATCTGCACAGGCTCGGGGGGCGACAGTGGCGACACGAGTTGCACCCGCGAGCGGCCGTTTCTGGAGGTCTATGGCGCATGCCCGGCAGGCACGCAAGGCGGCGATCAGATCGCCCAGACGACCGGCATCGGTGGCGATGCAGGCATCACGCAGACGACTTACCTCGTGGAGGGGCGGTGCTACGCGCCCAGTACCGATCCCAACGACGCGCCGGGCCAGGACGTCACGGGCTCGCTGTCGGGCTCCTACTGGCGCTCGAGCAGCGATCGCACGATCGTCGGGTTCCGATTGAATCCCCTGTACGGGTACATCCCGCAGATGACGCTGAGCTACGAACGGCCCCACATGACCTTCAGCGAAACCGATCACTGGGACGATCAGTGCCCTGCGGTGGAAGGCGACGGGCGCTGCGCCGTCACGGGCACAACCCGCTGCGTCGATGGTCCAGCCACGAAAGAGGTCGACGGGGTCGCCGTTACCCGCGCCTGCTGGCGCTACGAGACCTCCTTGTCGTGCCGGTTCGGCGCCGCGACCGACGAGTGCGCACCGCTGGCCGCCGCAGGCTGCACGCCCTCCGCAACCGTCTGCCGCCAGATCAACCCGGCCACCGGCGTCTGCGAGATCGCCGAGAACACCTACAGCTGCCCCGTGGCACCCGGCTCCACCGTCACGGCGCGCAGCTGCCCCACGGACGTCTTCTGCATCGCGGGCAGCTGCTTCAACACCACGTACACCAGCGACGCGGATTTCGCGCGGGCGATGTCCTTCCTGGAGGCAGGGCGCGAAGCCGCGGTGTACCTGGACACGGACACCCTGCAGGTGTTCAAGGGTGAAGCGAACCGGTGCCGGGACCGGCTGCTGCAGAACTGCTGCATGTCGGACTCGGCAGGCAGGGGCATGACCAACCAGAGCCTGTTCGGCGTGGGATCGCGCCTGGTCTATGACGCGCTCATGAATGCCGGCAACCGCCAGTTCCTGTACCAGGGCATGCAGGCGCTGCTGTTGGGTGGCGGCTTCTCGGGCAGCTTCACGACCTACGGCGTGACCGTGGCCGTCAATGGCGCTGCTTTGCCAACCGGATCCGCCATGCTCTATGCCGGCGAGAGCGTAGTCATCGCCTTCGATCCCTGGAGCCTGGCGATCACGATCGTCCTCTACAGCGCCATGGCGGCCATCGCCTGCGACGAGGACGAAGGCAAGCTCGCCATGAAGGAAGGCGCAGGGCTGTGCCGCACGGTAGGCAGCTACTGCTCCTCCTGCGTTCGCGTGCTCGGCAGGTGCGCCTCATGCCTCACGCGCACGACCAGCAAGTGCTGCTTCAACTCGGTGCTCTCCCGGCTCGTCAACGAGCAGGGTCGGCTGCAGGTGCTCAAGTCGTGGGGCACGGCGAGAACGCCCGACTGCTCAGGCTTCACGATCGCCCAACTGCAGGCGCTCGACTTCGCCAGCATGGACCTCACCGAGTTCTACGCGTCCATCGTTCCGAACCTGCCCAACGTTGAAGCCATTCGCGCCGGCAACGTGGGCCGGGCCGGCAACTGCTACTACGGCGAGGGGAGATGCCAGTGAAGTCCCTTGTGTCCCTCGCATGGGGACTGATGCTGCTCGCAGCTGCCGGCGCCGCGTGGGCCGACGTGCCCGTGCGCACACCGGTGCCCGATGCACGCCCCGTCCTGCTCTCGGCACTGCAGTCCGCGAGCGGCACGGCCCACGGCGTGCTCACGGGCGAGATCGCCGATGCGATCGCGAAGCGCTTCGAGGCCACCTCCCCTGTCTACATCGATGTCTCCACCGAGAAGCGCTATCGGCAGACCGGGTGCAGTCGGCTGAAGGTGTTGTTCTGGCAGGAGGGTGTGCGTCTGCCCGAGGTCCAGACGCCACGCGGGCAGGCAATCGAGTTCGGGATCAACTACTGCCTCGACGGCTTGCCGCCGAAGTCCTTGCTGTGAGACGGCGGTGAACGCAGCGCGTGTCCTCAACCTGGCCGCCGTGCTGGGTCTGCTCGGTGTCATGGCTCCCGGCGCGGCCTTGGCGCAACATACGACGGCCGCGTCGGCACCCGAAGACATGCCGCGTTCCTATTGGTCCGATCGCTGGCGCGGCTGGCATTTCTACGAAGACCCGCCGTCCGGCGACGACGAGGCGGATCGCCGGCCGGTGCCAGCGCCTCTTGCGCGACCCGTGGCACCGTCACCGGCGCGCGCGCCCGAACTGATCGAGTTCGAGCGGCTGCAGAAGACCCTCGAGGATTTCCGCAACATCGCGATCATGCGGCCGAACGAGGACAACGTGCGCCGCTACATGGAGCTCGAGGCCCAGGTCGTTAACCGGGCCTCCTACTTCGCGGACGTCGCCCAGCGCGTGGCCTGGGCCACGCCCGACCTCGACCCCACATTGCAGGGGCGGCCTGTCAACGCACAAGCCCTGGAGGTCTTCGAGCGCCAGCAGCGCACCGACCGCTCCGCCTCGGTAGCAGCACTGGGCAAGGATCACGTGCTGCTCTTCTTCTTCAGGAGCGACTGCCCCTACTGCCACGCGTTCGCGCCGACGCTGGAAGCCTTCCAGGCCCAGCATGGCATGCAGGTGGTGGCCGTGAGCGTAGACGGGGGCCCGATGCGGGGCTTTCCAAACGCACGCCCCGACAACGGCATCGCCACGACGCTGCGCGTCACGCAGGTGCCGGCCGTCTTCCTCGCCCAGCCTTCCGCCGGAAAGATCGTCCCGATCGGCACGGGCGTGCTGTCGGAGTCGCAGCTGCTGGAACGGATATCCATCGTCTCGTCGCCTGCGGGCGAAGCCATGCTGCCCAGTGCCACGCAGCACCTGGCCGTGCCCTAGGAGGCTGACTTCCCATGTTCGTCCCGGTCCATGCTTCCCATGCTCGCAAGACGGTTGCTCTCGCGGCAGCGCTTGCGCTGCTGTGCGCCTCGATGCCCAGCCGCGCCGACCTGAACAGCGAGGTGAACGACATGTTCAACAACCTTGGCGCGATCGGAAACTACACCGCTCCGGGCGCCTTCCGCGGACAGACCTACAACACCTATACGGGCGGCAACCTGATGATGCGCTCGCCCAACAAGGTCTACCAGCTCGCCGCGATCGAGTTCCCGAGCGCCAAGGCCGGCTGTGGCGGCATCGATGTCTTCGGCGGCAGCTTCAGCCACATCTCGGCCGAGGAGTTCAAGAACATGCTGCGCAACATCACTGCCGCTCTCCCGGGCATCGCCTTCCAGCTGGCGCTCGAAGCCGTCTCGCCGCTGCTCGGTGGCCTGACCAAGTGGGCAAAGGGCCTCGAGACCTGGATCAACAACGCGCGGATCAACTCCTGCGAGACGGCCAAGGCCATCGTCAGCACAGCAGCCGAGGCCGTGGGCTACAGCTCGCAGGAGACCTGCGCCGACCTGGCGATCGAGATGGGGCTGGAGAGTGACCGCGACTCGGCGCGCCGCCGCTGCGCCAGCGACCGCCCCGGCATCCTGTCCTCTGCCCGATCCTCGGGCGACGCCAGCCTGCGCAACAAAGCGCCGTTCGTGGGCAACCTGACCTGGAAGGCGCTGCAGTACACCGGGGCCTACCTGGACGATCAGGAGCGCGAGCTGATCATGAGCATGGTCGGCACGACCATCTACTATCCCGAGGAATCGGGCCGCGACCCGGAGCCGATCGCGCCGACCCTCACTTCCATCAGCCAGCTCCTGTACGGCCAGGCCGCTGGTTCGGGTACCAACGTCATTCAGCACCTGCTGCGCTGCAACGACTACACGAACTGCGACGTGGTGACGCTCAACACGGCCTACGACCACGTGCCGTTCACCGCGCGCGTGGAGACCCTGATGCGCTCCATCGCCGAGAAGATCGCCACGCGCTCGCCGATCCCGAACAACTCCGCCGAAGTCGGTTTCGTCAACCAGACCACCGAGCCGGTCTACAAGATGCTCTCGATCGGCACGAGCATTCCGGGCTCGGGTCTGGCCGACAGCCTGATCGGCCAGTACCGCGATGTGATTGCGGCCGACTATGCGTACGTGTTCCTCGAGCGCAACCTGCGCCTGGGCATGGCGGCGCTGGACAAGGACTACACGTTGCCGCAGCTGCAGCGCGAGCGTGCCAACCAGGTGCGCCAGCGCGCGCAGGCGATGCTGCTGCAGCTCTCGCAGGAGAAGAACTTGCTGTACCAGAAGGTCGGTTCGTTCCGTGCGGTGGCCAGTCACCTCGAGCAGCTCGAGCGCCAGCTGCGGTCCAGCATGCCGCAGCACGTGATGGACATGCTGGGACAGCAGGCCGCCTCCCTGGCGCGCTGATCCGCATACGCCTTCCGTGCGGCGACCATGTGGGAGATCTACGCCTACCAGAACGCCGACAGCCTGTTCGGCGTCTTCAATGCGGCGGCGGCGATCCACGCCTCGGGCGACTACGCTTCGGCCGTCGCGGCGGTGGCCTTCTGCGGATTCGTCGCCGCGCTGATCGCGTACGCCTTCGCACCTGAGAAGCTCCAAGGCTGGAAGTGGCTGGCCTCGGTGGTGCTGGTCTTCGGCGTCCTGATCGTGCCCAAGGTGACCGTGGGCGTCGTGGACAAGACCGGCGGCTCGGCGGTCAAGGTGGTCGACAACGTGCCGTTCGGCGTGGCGCTGCTCGGCAGCCTGACCAGCACGATCGGTCACACGCTCACCGGCCTCTTCGAGACTGCCTTCCAGGCGATCCCGGGCGTCGGAGCCCTGCCCGCCGAGCTGAGCTACCAGCAGAACGGTCTGATGTTCGGCAACCGGCTGATTCGCGAGACCGGCGCCGTGGTGTTCCAGGATCCGGGGTTCCGCACGGACCTGGTGAACTTCATCCACAACTGCACGACCTACGACTTGATCGACGGCACGCTGGATCCCACGGCGTTCTCGTCGTCGGACGACGTGTGGGCGCTGATGGCTTCGCCGAACCCCGCCCGGTTCAGCACGCTCACGGTCGCCGGCGGCAGCGTCGGCGTGGACACTTGCCCGAACGTGTACCTGAGCCTGAACGGCAGGCTGCCGGCGCAGCTCCTGCGCGTTCAAGGGCGGCTGGCCTTTCAGCTCAATCCAACCCTGCCCGGCACGGCAGCTGCCGCGGCGATCGCCGGGCAGATCCAGCAGGCCTACCTGAAGAACAGCATCGCCAATGCATCAGCCACGGCCGCGGACATCATCCGGCAGAACGCGATGCTCAATGCCGTCGAGGATACGGGCAAGATCGTCGGGCAGAAGATCAATGATCCCGCCGCGATGGTGCTGGCCGTCGGCCGTGCCCAGGCCGTGGCTCAGATGAACGCCTCTTGGCTGAACTATGGGAAAGTGGCTGAGCAGGCGCTGCCGGTATTCCGCAACGTGATCGAGGCGGTGACCTACGCGATGTTCCCGCTCTTCGTGCTGCTGCTACTGCTCACGAGCGGACGTGAAACGATGATGGCCTTCAAAGGCTATGCCTCGATCCTCATCTGGATCCAGCTCTGGCCGCCGCTCTACGCGATCCTGAACTACATGGCCTCGATCTATGCTGCCTACGACCTGGCCGCTGCTGCGGATCTGGGCACTGGCGCCAAGGCTCTGGCGCTGCAGACGTCCTCGGTGATCTACTCGCGCGCGCTCTCGGGCGAGGCCGTCGTCGGCTACTTGGCGATCAGCATTCCGTTCATCGCCTGGGCCGCGCTCAAGCGCATGGAGAACTTCGGCACGGCCCTCGTCGGCGGGTTGTCCGGGCTGCAGGCCACGCTTTCCGGAGCGACGGCGGCATCCACCGTGGGCAACACGTCGCTGGGCAATGTGTCGATGGACCAGATGCAGCTTGCTCCGAACCGGACCTCGGCCTTCATGTCGAGCTGGCAGCACGATCTGACGGGCAATACCTTCTCATCGAACGCGCTCACCGGAACGACAGCCGTGAGCTTGCTTCGCAACCGGGGCTTCGCCTCGCGGGTAGTGTCGATGCGCGTGTCGGAGCAGGACATGCAGGACGCAAGCAGGCAGGTAGATGCAGCTCGCAGCGAGGCAGTGGCGGCCGGCAACGAACGATCGGCGGTGCTGGCAGAGGCCTTCACGAAGGGGGTGGCGAAGCTGCAATCGTCCCGCAGCAGCAGCAGCTCCACGTCGAGTAGTTTCGAGCAATTCGGCGAGACGCTCAACCGGCTGGATCAGATCACCAGGAGCGTTGCCGACTCCACGGGGCTGACGCAGGCGCAGGTGGCGCGAATTGCGCTTGGTGCGTCCGGGCGTTTGGGGGTCAACACTCCAGTCGTCGGCCTCCAAGGAAACGCAACGGCGGAGAAGACCTACGCATCTGGTCTGTCGAAGGCCGAGCAGCAAGCTCTTGCATCGATGACGAGCGAACAACTGGCGGAGTTCAAGCAATTCGGAGATCGGGCGTCGCGCGACAGAAGCTTCGTGAGCATCGTCGCCAATGACACGCGCGAGGCACAGGATCTCTCAGCACGCCTGTCTTCGGCAACGGCGCGATCGGAAAAAGCCGACGCCAGCCTCGCAGAACGAAGCGCCTTCTCGGAACGGATTTCCGCTGCCTACGAACGCGGCGAGGCAATCGCGATCGACATCGCTCAGGATCCCCACAATCTGGCGATGTTCACGCGCTATGCGGAGCAGTACGGTGGCAATAGCGCGTCGGCGCGTGTATTGATCGAAGCGGAGCTGGCCAGGCAGTCGCTTCGGCCGCAGCGGGTCTTCTCCGACGGAACTGCGGTGCCCACAAGCTTTGACGAAGTCGCTACCCAGCATCAGCGCGACACTAACAGTCCCGCGCTCGCGCCCGACGTCAGTGCGCGCCATCGTCGGAACGAAGGCGCAGCTCGTCAATTTGGCGGCGTCTCGCATCCAGTGTCGCCGACAGAAGCTCAGCCTCAACTCAGGGGTGAGATCCGCACCGAGGGCGACCGCATTCGCGCGACCACATCTTCGGATCAGGCGGCGTTCGAACGCAAGGCGGAGATTGCGGCGACTCCAGACGGCACGATGGCCTCCAAGCGTTCGCTGATGAAGCAGGCGGGCAAGCAGGTCAAGGAGGACGCGGCTCCACTCATGGAAGATGCCAAGAAGGCGGTGAAGGATGCGCTCCGAAGGTGACCGCTCAGTTGTTGTTGTCGGCATCGAACATCTGGTTTCCGCGTTCAGTGCGCGGTGGTTTCATGAAGGGCATGTGTCCTTCATCACGCCAGTAGTTCGCAGCGATATCCCGGCTTGACGTTCCCAGCCCTCCGGGAATCGGCTCCAGTTCCTCTTCGGTCTGCAGTGGAACGCTGCACCGCTGCTTGCCCATCTGCGAGAGCCCACCGCCGATTGCGCCGCCAAACAGCGCACCCACGCCCATCAGGACGATCCGTAGGCCCCAGTCCTCGCGCCACGCCGAAACGAACCCGAGGGCGATGCCGAGCAACAGAAAAAGGATGAAGATGGCTTTTCGCATGAGATTCGCGATCCCTTCATCTTGCATCATTCCCAAGCGCAATCAAGGGCACGTTACGCACCCAGTCGTGTTGCGCGACTCACGGTCGCCGGCGATTCGCACTTCCGGCGAGCCATCGGTCCCTACCTCAACCGAATATGCGCCGATCTCCTTCCCGTGGTCGAAACGACGATCCACGAGATGAAGCGCCGCGGCGAGTTCCCGCAGCGGGGAAACGCAGCCATCGAGAACGGCGGCCGACTCAGGACACCTCGGCGAGCAGGCTCTCGTAGGGGATCTTCAGCCCTTCGTGCAGTCGCTTGACCATCCGCAGGCTGAGCGGCCGCTTGCGGTTCAGCACCTCGGACACCCGCCCGCTCGGACCGATGAAGGGCTCCAGGTCACGGGGCGTCAGTCCCTCTTGTTCCATGCGGAACTTGATGGCCTCCACCGGGTCTGCGGGCCCGAAGTCGTAGTGCTTGTTCTCGTAGGCTTCGACCAAGGCCACCAGGACGTCGCGCTCATCGGCCTGGGCAGTGCCCTCCTCGGCCTGGAAGATCTTCTCCAGGCGGCGAAACACCCTCTTCAGGTCGACGTCGTTTCGGATCGGCTTAATAGTCATTCACGCTCTCCACGTCGATGTCGTCGTACTGCGCATGCGTCCCGACGAACTTCACCCAGACGATTGCGGCCTGGTACTGCACCTCGACCACGAGCCGGTACTTGTTGCCACCCACGTTGAAAACCACGCGGTTGTTGCCGCAGATGCTCGCGCTGGCGTACTGATCCTTGATGTCCTGCGGCCGGCGCCACTTCGCCTTGAGCGCTTCATCGTACCAACTCTGAAGCGGGCCCTGCGCATCGGCGCAGCCTGGGCGCTCCCAGAACTTCTTCAAGCTGCTCTTGGCGATGACCCTCACCGCATCAAGTATCTCCCATTTTGGGAGGAGTAGTCAATGGACAGGGCCCGCCACGACACGCACGCGCGCACTGCCGGCTGCCGCACCGGCACCGCTGGTGGGCCGGCTGGCCCATTGCGGGGTATACGCTCGAAACAGGGTGGTGCCAAGCGGCAGCTCGCCGAGGATCATCCGGTGAATCTTGCGCTGATCGACTCCAGGTAGTCGACCGCATCGTCGATCCGTCCTTCCTGCGCCAACTGCAGCAGGGTCTTGTGGCGGCACGCCGGGATAGGTTCGTTCTTGACCATGAAGAACGCCCACGCGGTGCCGGCTGCACCGCCGTGGCGGCCGACGCACCCGCATCAGGTCGCGCAGCGCAGCGCGAGGAGCAGGCGTTGCAGCAGCATGGCCGAGAATGCTCGAGAGCGCGGGACGCACGACTGAGACGGCGCGCTACGCACGGCCTGCTGGCGATGCGATTTGGCGGACCATGGCACGGCGCGGCGGAAGTGCAAGGGGTCCTCCCAGCCGGGGGTCGAATTTGCACGCTGACGCATGCAGTCTCATTCACGTCCGGGGGTCAGGACGGGGGTCGGACGCAAAAAAGCCACCCGAAGGTGGCTCCTCTGCCTTGCAAGTCAACAACTTGCAAGAGATCTATGGCGGAGTGGACGGGACTCGAACCCGCGACCCCCGGCGTGACAGGCCGGTATT
>JAHDYE010000002.1 GCA_023383035.1 Burkholderiaceae bacterium
CAGCGGCGCCAGCGCGAAGTTCGCGTTCGATCCCCACGGCGGCAGGATCAGGTCCACCTTGTCGCTGCCCATCAGCTTTTCGTAGGTGCGGATGCAGGTCTCGATCTCGCTGCGGTCGTCGAAGCCGATCAGCTCGATCCTGCGCCGCACGCCCTTCACGTCGAGCCCGCCGGCGGCGTTCTGCTGCTCGGCCCACATCAGGAAGTTGGGCTCCTGGCTGACCTGCGCGCCGCCCGACCACGGACCGGTGCGGGCGATCGCGTAGCCGACCCGCACCGGCCCCGGCTGGGACAGGGCGGGCATCGCGAGGCCGGCGGCGGCGATGCCGACGGCCTGGATCGCACTGCGTCGTGCGGCGGATACGGGCGTGTTCATGGGGTGTCTCCTGTGGGCGCTGGTGGACGGTCGATGGCCGCCCATCCATGATAAAAAGGGCATATCGAAGCGCTTCACCGGTCGTGCACGCGTGCTTGACGAATCGTGCAGAGACGACCCGGTAGTTACCCTGAAGTGCGCTGCAACAACGCGACGCCGGCCGCGGCGCAACCGTAGGAGACCGTCCATGCCAGCCTTCGTGCCGACGATGAGCACCGACCAGGTCTGCGCGCGCGACCGTGTGCCGTACTGGTCGGAGTGGATCCACCGGCTGTTCTACGGCCTGCGCTCGGACCTGTACGGCGACACCGAGTTCGACGGCCACATGGCCACCGAAGACGCCGGCGACGTGGTCCTGACCCGCCTGGAGGCCGACCGCCACCGCGTGATCAAGAGCGACGGCCTGGTGCGCGCCAGCGAGGTCGGCTACATGAAGATCGTGGCGCCCTATCGCGGCACCGCCGGTGTCGAGCAGCGCGGGCGCCAGGCATGGGTGTCGCCGGGCGAGTGGAGTCTGTACGACACCACCGACAGCTACCAGGTCGCCAACCCGGGCCGCGTGGAGCACCTGATCGTCATGGTGCCCAAGGCGCTGCTGGCCGAGCGCGGGCTGCCGCTCGATTCGCTGACCGCGCGACGGCTGGGCGCGGGCGGCGGCGTCGCCCGGCTGGCGCTGCAGACCATGCGCAATGCCTGGCAGGAGCTACCGGCGATCACGCCCGACGCGGCGCGCGGCGTGGGCGAGACCATCGCGCAGCTGGTGCGCCTGTCGCTGCTCGAGCTGGCCGGTCGCGAGAACGCGCTCACGCGGCGCGAGATGCTGCGCCACCGGATCAAGGAGCTGGTGCTGCGCCGGCTGGGCGATCCCGATCTCAGCGTCGACGCGATCGCGTTGGCGCTCAACTGCAGCCGCCGCCAGCTCTACAACGCGTTCGACGAGGAGCCCGACGGCGTGGCCGGCTACATCCTCGCGCAGCGACTCGAGGCGTGCCGGCGCGATTTCGAGGATCGCTGCCAGGACGGCCTGTCGATCACCGCGATCGCGATGCGCCGCGGCTTCAACCATCCGGCGCATTTCAGCCGCGCCTTCAAGACGCGCTTCGGCATGACGCCGAGCGAGTGGCGTGCGCGCGATCCTGCGTTCGCGGCACCGCCCTGAGACCGTGCCGCTCGCTGCCTCGAACCGAACCGACGCCTGCGCGCCGCCTGCCGCCACGGATACCGCGCCGCTGCGCGCGCTCGCCGAGCAGGCGTTCTCGCGTACCGCCGGCGCGCCGCTGATCGGCGGCAACGCGATCCGCCTGCTGCGCGACGCCGAGGAGAACTATCCGGCCTGGCTGGAGGCGATCGGTACGGCCGAACGCTCGGTGCTGTTCGAGAACTACATCGTCCACGACGACGCAATCGGCAGCCAGTTCGCCGACGCGCTGATCGCACGGGCGCGCCAGGGCGTGCGCGTGCGGCTCGTCTACGACTGGCTCGGCTGCCTGCGCACCGCTTCGCGCGGCTACTGGGCGCGCCTGCGCGAAGCCGGCGTCGAGGTGCGCGCGTTCAATCCGCCGCGCTGGGAGAGTCCGCTGGGCTGGCTCAGCCGCAACCACCGCAAGTCGCTCAGCGTGGACGACCGGGTCGCCTACGTGAGCGGGCTGTGCATCGGACAGGTGTGGGCGGGCGATCCCCGCCGCGGCACCGGCGCGTGGCGCGACACCGGCGTCGAAGTACGCGGCCCGGCGGTGGCCGACGTGGTCCACGCGTTCGCGCGCGCCTGGGCGGAAACCGGCTCGCCGATTCCCGCCGACGAACTGCCCCGGCGCGAGGCGATCGCGTCGGCCGGCGAAGCGGCGCTGCGCGTGCTGGCGACCATGCCGTCGGTGGCCGGCCTGTACCGCCTCGACCAGATGATCGCGGCGCTGGCGCGCGAAACCCTGTGGCTCACCGATGCCTACTTCGTCGGCACGTCGAGCTACGTGCAGGCGCTCAGGCAGGCCGCGATGGACGGCGTGGACGTGCGCCTGCTGGTGCCGGGCGCGAGCGACATCCCGCTGTTGTCGCCGGTCTCGCGCGGCGGCTACCGGTCGCTGCTCGAGGCGGGGGTGCGCGTCTACGAGTGGAACGGCCCGATGCTGCACGCCAAGTCGGCGGTGGCCGACGGCCGCTGGGCGCGCGTCGGATCGAGCAACCTGAACATCGCCAGCTGGATGGGCAACTGGGAGCTCGACGTCGCCGCCGAGGACGAAGCCTTTGCCGAGGAGATGGAGGAGACCTATCTGGCCGATCTCGACGGCGCCACCGAGATCGTGCTGGTCGCGCACAACCGCGTGCGCCGCGTGGACGCGGCGTCGCGGCGCGGACTGCGCCGGCGCGCGGCCGGCAGCGGCGCGCCGCGCCAGCGCCGCGCCAGCGGCAGCGCCGGCCAGCTGGCGGCCGGTGCGATCCGCGTCGGCAACACCTTCGGCGCGGTGATCGCCAACCGCCGCGTGCTCGGCTCGGCCGAGGCCAAGACGATGGCGACGGCCGGTGCGCTGCTGGGCGTGGTGGCGCTGGTGGCCGTGCTCTGGCCGCGGCTGCTCGCCTGGCCGCTCGCGGTGCTGGCCGGCTGGAGCGCGCTGGCGCTGCTGGTGGGGGCGCACCGGCTGCATCGCAAGGGCGAGTCGGCAGAGCCGGGGCAGGGGCCGCCGCAGGGGCCGGCGGGGAGGTGATCGCCGGGGCGGCGTGGCGCCATGTCACCAATGCGAAGGATCGCCGGACGGCAGGAATGACCTCACGTGTCATGCCAACGGATCGGCGCGAGGACCCGAAATCGGCCGCCCGCCGCGTTTCGATGCCGCCCGTGTCTTGTCCGCCTGTAGCGGATCGTAGATGCGAACCAGCAGCGAGATCAGCAGTCTGCGCTCGGCGTCGCTCAGCATGGATGTCGCCTCGATTTCCGCCCTGGTTACGTCTCGCTCCATACGCGTCACCAGCCGTCGCCCGGCTGCCGTCAAGTGGAGCCCGAGCGCGCGACCGTCGTTCGGGTCGGGGTGACGCTCGATGAGACCGCGCGCTTCGAACGCAGCAACCAGCGCGACGAGGTTGGGTGGTCGTACCCCGAGCACATTGCAGATCTGCCGGCTGCTCGAGCCGGGGTTGTGCAGCAGCAGGGCGAGCACCGAATACGACGCCGGACGCAGATCGTGTTCTGCCATGTACGGCATCGAACGTTCGGCGATCGCGAGGTATGCGCGTCGGCAGTTGTAGCCGACGAGCCGCTGCAGTGCCTGCTGATCGACCTGCCGCGCGGAGTCTCGTGCGCTGGTCATGCTGTCAATCGCAGAGCTTGCGGATATCTTCCGGAATCGGGATCGCACGAATCCGCTTCGGGTCGTGAAGTTCCCTCACGCAGAAGACCCGGGTTTCGTGACTCTCGCATATCAGGTCTTCGCCGCGAAAGATGGTATGGCGCTGAACGAAGGCCTTTGAACCCCACTCAATGGCTTCGGTGCGGATCTCGATCGTTTCGCCATAGGTTGCGCTCCTGAGGAATCGGGTCCGGTGCTCGAGCAGGGGGGTACCAATGATGCCGTTGATCCGCTCGAGCTCGTGCCAGGGCGGCACGCCGCAGGTCATGAAGAAATGCAGCGACGCCGCGTCCATCCATCGATGGTAGCGCGGGAAGAAGACGATTCCAGCAGGATCGCAGTCGCCGAACCGGATCTGGACTTCGAGAAGGGTTCTCCGGCTCATGCCGGGGGCCGGGGCGGAACCTGGGCTGCGACAAAGAGTGCAGCCGGGAGCTGGCGCACTCGTCTCATTGCGGGTTCTCCACGAGCAATGCGATCCCCTGGCCGCCTCCGATGCATGCCGATGCGATACCGTAGCGCAAGCCGCGTCGCGCGATTTCGCGCGCTACCGTGATCGTCAGGCGCACGCCGGTTGCGGCGAGTGGATGACCGAGTGCGATGGCCCCGCCATTCGGATTCAGACGCTCGCGGTCCAGGCCCAGTTCGCGCTCGACCGCGACGATCTGGGCTCCCTGCGCTTCGTTGATCTCGAAGCGACCAATGTCATCGAGCGACAGACCGGCGCGAGACAGCAGCAACCGGATCGCGGGCGCGGGCCCGATCCCCATGATCTCCGGCGGCACGCCGACGACCGCGCCCGCGAGAAGGCGCGCCAACGGCTTCGCTTCGCGGCCGCGCACATAGGCGCCCCGGGCCACCACGGCGGCGGCAGCGCCGTCGACCAGTGCCGAGCTGTTTCCGCCGGTCTGCACACCGCCGGGAAAGACCGTGCGGAGTTTCGCCAGCACGTCGGCCGGCGAGAGGCGCGGATGCGTGTCCTTGTCCACCGAGCCGATCTTGCCCGGTAGCCGGATGCCGCGGGTCTCGTAGCCGTCGAGCGTGAAATGCTCGCTGATCACCGGAACGATCTCGCCACCCAGAAAGCCATCGGCCTGCGCCGCCACTGCGCCTGCGAACGAACGCTCGGCGAACTGGTCGACTTCGGTGCGTCCGATTCCGTAGCGCCTGGCGAGATTCTCTGCCGTGCCGATCATCGAGACCTTGGCCGCCGGATCGTTCAGTGCCTCCCACATGTAGTCGCGGAAATCGACCGGTGCGCCGAGCTTGAACCCGGTGCGATGGGCGAACGACGCGATCGGATTGCGCGTCATCGACTCTGTGCCGACCACGAGCGCAGCATCCGCGTAGCCGGCCGCCAGGTGGTCTGCGGCGGTGCGGAACAATTCGAACCCCGTTCCGCAGATGCGCTGCACCATCAGTGCAGGTACTTCCATTGGAACGCCGGCGTACAGGGCGACGTGCCTGGGCAGGAAGAACTGGTCGAAATCTCCAGGCGCCATGTTGCCGGCGATGACCGACCCGATGTCGCTCGCGGGCACGCCGGTGCGCTCGAGGATTGCGCGCGCCACCTTGATTCCGAGGTCAGTCGGCGAAAGCTCGCCGAGTGCGCCGCAGTAATCGACGAACGGCGTACGTACGCCGTCCAGGATCCAGATATCGTCGAACGCGGAGAACAGGCCTCGGGGCATCATCGTCTGGCTTCCGGTGTGGTCGGATTCGCGCGCGGCGGCGACGCGGGGTGCTGCCGCCATATAGTTAACAAGTATAATCAATCCGGCGCGGCGGGTAAACGTGCGTCGCGGTTCGCCGCGCGCTGCCAGAAACGTTCGCCATCGGGCAGGAGCCATTCCGCGCCAAAGCGCGCCGATTCGAGCCGGCGGGCGGACGCAGCGCCGTGGCTGTTCCGGGCGGCGAGGGCCAGCCGCGCCCATGCCCATGCCAGCAGCGTGTAGCCGATTCCCATCAGGAAGTCGTCGGCCACCCGCAGCGGCCACTCCGGGTCGTCGTTCGGAGAGCCCATGAGTTTCACGATCGTGTTCCGGGCCGCATCGCAGTGCCGTTCGAACGCCGTCGCATGCAACGAGAGATCCGGATCCGTCGCGCACGGGCCGATATCGCGGGCAAGTGCGTCGAGCAGTTCGTTCAGCCCTGCTCCCCCGTCGCCGATCGTCTTGCGCATCACCAGGTCGATCGCCTGGATCTCGTTGGTGCCTTCGTAGATCATCGCGATACGCGCGTCGCGAACGCACTGTTCGATGCCGTACTCGTGCACGTAGCCGTACCCGCCCCAAACCTGCAGCGCTGCGCTCGCCCCGTGGAAGCCGTGATGGGTCAGAAAGGCCTTCACGACCGGTGTGAGCAGCGCCGCGAACCTCGCGGCCTGCTCCCGCCTGGCCTGATCCTGGTGATGATCCGCTTCGTCGAGTTGCATGGCACACCAGTAGGCGATGATTCGCAGGCCCTGCGATAGCGCGGTCAGGCCGAGCAGCGTCCGGCGCATCGCCGGATGCCAGGCGATCGGATCGGCCGGGGCCGGCGGCATTCCGTCGGGGCGTCTGGCCGCGCGCATCTGCAGGCGTTCGCGCGCGTAGCGGGCCGCGTTCTGGCTCGCCATCTCGGCGTGGCCCAGACCCTGCAGGCCGACGTGCAGGCGCGCCGCGTTCATCATCAGAAACATCGCGGCAAGTCCACGATTCGGCTCGCCGATGAGCCAGCCCGTCGCGCCGTCGTAGTGCATGACGCAGGTGGCGCTGCCGTGAATGCCCATCTTCCGCTCGAGGCCTTCGCAGCGCATTGCATTGCGCGTTCCGTCCGGCAGGTGCTTCGGCACGAGCGCCAGGGAAAGACCCCGGGTTCCCGCCGGTGCGTCGGGCAGGCGGCACAGCACCAGATGAACGAGGTTTTCGGTCAGGTCATGATCGCCGCCCGAAATGAAGATCTTCGTTCCGTGCACGCGCAACGTGCCGTCGTCCTGCGGATGTGCGCTCGTCCGTACCAGGCCGAGGTCGCTTCCTGCCTGCGGCTCGGTGAGCGCCATCGCGGCCAGCCACTCGCCATTGACGATGCGTGGCAGATAACGCTCCCGCAGTTCCGGTGCGGCGTGGCCCTTCAGCGTCCGGTAGGCGCCGTGCAACAGGCCCGGATACATCGACCAGGCATGATTGGCCGACAGCAGCATCTCGTACAGCGCGGCGTCCAGCAGTTTGGGAAGTCCCTGTCCACCGTCGTCGGCATCGCAGGCAAGTGCGGGCCACCCGCCTTCGACGAAAACGCGATAGGCCTCGCGATACCCGGGCGGTGTACGGACCTCTCCATTCTCGAGCCGACAGCCATGCAGGTCTCCCGATGCATTGGTCGGTGCGAGCACCTGTGCGGCGAACCGGCCGGCCTGCTCCAGAACCTCTCGCGCCGTAGCGGCGTCGACTTCGGAAAAATCGGGGCACTGCGACCACGAGCCTGGTGCATCGAGCACCTCTTCGATGATGAACCGCATGTCGTCGAGGGGAGGTTCGTAGTGCCACATCGCATCGCTCCAGGAAAAAGTGAGAGTGAGCGTGATGCGGCGCTCAGCCGCATTGCCCAGGCGGCATCATAGCCGCCGCAATTGCCGCTTCATCATCCGCAGGGCGATCGCGGGTTCGGATCGTGCGAGCAATCCCATCGCGAACATGACGTAGGCGTGATCGAGGTACAGGTCCGCCGAATCCGGCTTCAGGAACCGGCGGTCTCCGCTACCCGCGAGCACACCGCGCAGAGCGCCTGCAGGATCGCCGCAGTGGATGATCGGGCCGCCTGTGCCGACCGCGGCACCCACCCGGGTGAGATCCTTGCCTTTCTGTACCAGCATCTCTCCATGCGGTCCGAAGACCCTCTCGACGTGGCCGACGTGGCGCTCGAACGAACTCTGTACCGCAACACGGGCGAGTTCGGCGTCGACCGCTCGTTCGACATCGTCTTGCGGCAGCCTCTCCTTGTCAGACCGGAATGCGGCGACGATCCGGTCGTCGATCTCCCGCCCCTGCGTCCTGCAGAGTTCAGCCAGCGCGTCGATGTTGTGCCGTACGCCGAGATCGCCCTCGACGGTCCGCTTGGCGAACGGCTCCGGAAGACCGCGGACCGTCACCGCTGGATTCACTGGCGTGCCCCGCGCAATGGAGTAGACGTCGGTCGTCGCGCCGCCGACGTCCACGACGACGATGTCGCCCAGCCCTGCCTCGCCGCTGCATCCGCTGCCAAGCAAGTGCGCGGCGGTCAGCACCGCCGCCGGCGTTGCCATGACGATCCCTCCGATCAACTGCATGGCTTCGTCGAGGCCTTTCGCACGCACGATGTTCTCGATGAACAGGTCGCGGATTGCCATGCGACAGTCGTCGACCTCGAGCGTTCCGACCGTGGGCATCACGTTCGCGACCAGCCGGTACGTGACGCCCGCATCGACGAAGACGGCTTCGATTTCATCATGGGTGCATCGGTTTCCAGCCACGACGACGGGTGCTTTGCCACCGCCTCGCGCGAGCATCCGGGCATTGTGGACGATCGTCGACTCGTTTCCGCCGTCGGTGCCGCCGGCCAGCAGCACCATGTCGGGTTTCATGTCCGCGATCGCGGCGATCTCGCGCGATCCGAGCCGGTGGCTGAAGTGACCGACGATCTTCGCCCCTGCGCCCAGTGCCGCCCTGCGCGCGGCTTCCGCGCTGAGTTCCGGTACCAGGCCGACAGACACCATGCGCAAGCCGCCGGCAGCACTGCTGCATGCGATGACGTTGCTTCCGTCGATCCTTCCCACGACCGGTTCCAGTGACCGGAGCACCCTGCCGATGCCGATTCTGACGTCGGTATCTGCGGTCGTCGGAGCGCGAGTCGCAGCGATGATCGTTTCACGTTCGAGGTCGACGGCAACGGCCTTGGTATAGGTGCTTCCGATGTCGATCAGGATGCTGGCCGGATGCATTCAATGCCCTTGCGATCAATCCGCTTCCATTCTTTTGGATTATGTATCATAATTAATTTACTGGACATGGTTTGATCGCCTTTCCACCGCAAAGTGGCGTCATGGGCAGACATCACGTAGCGGGGCGTCGAGGGCGCCGATCGATCGACTGGAGCGTCACGGTGAAGAAGTGGACGGTAATCACGGGGACGGTGGGTGGTGATGCCCATGTCATCGGTACGAAGATCCTGTCGCGCGCGCTGCGCGAGGCGGGCTTCGACGTGGTCGAGTTGGGAATCCTGACGCCCCCCGAGGAGTTCATCAGGGCGGCCGTCGAGACCAACGCCGACGCGATCCTCATGAGTTCGCTGTACGGCATGGCCGAGCTCGACGTACGGGGTTTCAAGGAAAAATGCGTCGAATCGGGTCTCGAGGACGTACTGCTGTACATCGGCGGCATTCTCGGCGTCGGACGGCACGATTTCAGCGAAGACGAAGAGAAGTTCAAGCGGCTTGGCTTCGATCGCGTCTATCCCCCCGAAACCGACCTGCAGTCGGCGATTCGCGATCTGCGCAACGACTTGACGTCCAGGGCGAAGGTCTGAGCCGCGATGCAACGCGAGCGGATGCTTCAGGGCTGCCGGGCGCTCGATCTCACCGACGAGACCGGTTTCCTGTGCGGCAAGATGCTTGCCGATCTGGGCGTGGACGTCATCAAGGTCGAGAGGCCCGGCGGCGATGCATCGAGGCGCGTGGGCCCGTTCTGCCATGACGTTCCGGATCGGGACGGAAGTCTCTACTGGTTCGCCTACAACGCGGACAAGCGCGGGATCACGCTGGACATCGAATCTCGCGACGGTCGCCGGATCTTTCTCGATCTTGTAAAGGTCTCCCACTTCGTCATCGAATCCTTTCCGCCCGGGCACATGACGCGCCTGGGGCTCGACTATCCGGCGCTGGCCGACGCGAATCCGCGCCTTGTCCTGGCCAGCATCACGCCGTTCGGCCAGACCGGTCCCTTCAGCGGATATGCGGCCACCGATCTCGTGGCGATGGGCATGGCCGGGCAGCTGCTGCTTACCGGTGATGCCGACCGTTCGCCGGTGAATATCGGCCTCGCGCAGGCATGCATGCACGCCGGCGCCGATGCCGCCGTCGGCTGCATGGTTGCCCACCGGCATGCTGTGCGGACCGGCAACGGGCAGCACGTCGACGTTTCGATGCAGCAGAGCGCCGCCTGGTTCCTGGCAACGACGATCCCCTGGTGGGAGCTGAACGCAACGGTCATGAGCCGCGTCGGAACGTTTCGCGGCGGCGGCAGCGGCGCCGCGCAGCGGCAGGTATGGCCGAGTCGCGACGGCTACGTCTTCTTCTTCATGATCGGCGGGCAGCAAGGCGCGAAGACGTGCCGGCAACTCGTCAGGTGGATGGACGACGTAGGCATGCCGGACCCGTTTCTTGCGACGTTCGAATGGGAGAAGTTCGACATGGCAAGCGCCACGCAGGATGTGGTCGACAGGATCTCCGCGCCCATAGAACGGTTCTTCCGGACGAGAACACGGCAAGAGATCCTCGAGGCGGCCATCAGCAGGGGAATCTCGATCTGCCCGCTGTTCGGCATGAAAGACCTTCTGAACGATCCGCATCTTGCGCAGCGGGGATTCTGGTCTCGCCACGAGCACCCCGCGCTCGACGCGACCATTCCCTATCCGTCCCGCTTCGTACGCTCGTCGGAAAACGAAACCGGGACGGCGCTCCGGGCGCCGCGTGTCGGCGAACACAATGTCGAGGTGTTCAGCGAAATCGGCCTCACGCGACGCCAGTTGATTGCGCTCGAACAAGCCGGCGTGATCTGACGAGGATGGGCGTCGGCATGAGCGGAAAGGGCGGTGGAGATACGGGCGTGTTCTCCGATCTGACCATCGTGGCCTTCAGTTGGGCGATGGTCGGCCCGTTGACGCTCAAGTTCTTTGCCGACTTCGGCGCCACCGTCATCCGTGTCGAGACGCAGCGCCGACCGTGCGTGACGCGCACATCGGCGCCGTTCAAGGACGGGCTTCCCGGTCTGAACCGCAGCGGCTATTTCAACCACTTCAGCGCGAACATGCTGAGCATGTCGGTCGACATGAGTCATCCGCATGGCATCGAACTCGCGCGGGAGCTGGTCGCGCACGCTGACGTGGTGATGGAGAACTTCACGCCGGGCGTGATGGACAAGTGGGGGCTCGGCTACGATGCCTTGCGGGCGATCAAGCCCGACATCATCATGGCGCGCCAGAACGGCTTCGGGGTCGAAGGCCCGTACCGGAATCTCGCCGCCTTCGGAATGATCCTCGCGGCGATCGCGGGCATACCCAACTTCATCGGCTGGCCCGATCGCGGCCCCCTGCCAGCGGGTGTCAGCGCGTACACGGACTGCATCAGTCCGCGGTTCATGGCGGCCGCCGTGATCGCGGCGCTCGAGTATCGCGATCGCACCGGCGAGGGGCAGCTGCTCGACCTGGCCCAGTTCGAGACGGCGATCTCGTTCTTCCTGCCCGGTGTTCTCGACTACGCGGTCAACGGCAGGGAGCCCGTGCGCGGCGGCAACACCTGCGAGCATGCGGCTCCCCACAACGTGTACCCGTGCAAGGGTGTGGAACGCTGGTGCACCGTCGCCGCGCTGGACGACCGGCAATGGCGGACGCTGTGCGCGGTGATCGGCAATCCCGAGTGCGCCGACGATCCGCGCTTCGATACGCTGCTGCACCGCAAGGAAAACGAAGCGGCGCTCGATGCGCTGGTCGCACAGTGGACCAGGACGCTCGACCCCGATGAGGTGATGGAGCGCCTGCAGGCGGCCGGTGTGCCGGCGGGGGCGGTGCAGGGCGCCGCCGACCTCCTGGCCGATCCGCAGCTCGCCCACCGTCGGCTCTTCTGGCCCCTCGAGCACGGCGAAATGGGCCTGTTCACGCATCTGGGCGCGAGTATCGACATGAGCCTTACACCCCCGCGGGCAACGATGCCGAGCCCGTGCCTGGGCGAGCACAACGAGTACGTGCTCACCCGGATCCTTGGCAAAACGGACGACGAGTTCATCGAACTGCTGGCGTCCGGCGTACTGGAATAGGCGCGCAGCCGCACGGCGGGCGAGCGCACGCGGGCCCTTGGGTAGCGCCGATCGGAGCGAAGGAATGGACTACGAACAGATCATCTACGAGAAGCAGGGACAGATTGCGTACATCACGCTGAACCGTCCCGAGAAGTTGAACACGGTCACGCGCGAGATGTTCACGAGCTGGGGGCTCGCCATCACCGAAGCGGAAAGGGACGACGACGTCAAGGTCATCGTCGTGAAGGGGGCGGGGCGCTGCTTCAGCGCCGGCGCGCCACTGGACCAGGTCGGCTACGTGTACGGCATGAAGGACCCCAAGCCCGGCGAGAAGGGCGGCAAGGTGCCGATGCGCGTGAAGATCGATTTCGATCGAAGTCTGTTCCTGGAGTTCTTCAGGCGAGTCCTGTTGTGCCGGAAGATCACGATCTTCCAGATGCACAAGTACTGCCTCGGCGTGGCGTTCAGCATCGCGATGCACGCCGATCTGTTGATCGCCGACGAGGAGTGCCAGTTCGGTCACGTCGAGGAGCGGCTCGGTCTCGCGGGTCTCACGCTGATGCCGATCATGGTGGCACGGTGCGGGCTCACCAAGGCGCTCGACCTGTGCCTGACCGGCAAGAAGATCGATGCGAAGCAGGCCGTCGAGTGGAACCTGATCAACCGGGCGGTGCCCGCGCAGGATCTGGATGCGGAGGTCAGGGCACTGGCCGAAGGCCTCGCGCTCTATCCGAAGGACGGAATCGCGATCGCCAAGGTGGGCCGGGAGTTGCTGTACGAAACCATGGGCCTCACGCGGGGGATGATGGAGCACTACATCATGCATACGTTCCAGACCAACCGCGTCTACGGTCCGGACGAGTACAACGCGTTCAAGGAGCGTCGCGACAAGGGGGTCAAGGAGATGGCGCACGGCAAGCATGATCTCTTCAAGGCCCTGGACAAATAGCGTATGCGCCGTAGGAGAGCGAGGTGACGGACGCGGCAATCCTTTTCGCGCGCAGTTTCGCCGGCGCGCGCTTCGAAGACCTGCCGGTAGACGTGGTCGAAATCACGAAGCAGGAGATCCTCGACACACTCGGCGTGGCCGTGGCCGGCTTCGGGCAGCCCGGGCCGAGCCAGCTCACGGAGTTGGTGCGCGCATGGAACGGGTGCGCGCAGAGCAGCCTCATCGGCAGTCGGCTGAAGGCGCCTGCACCCGATGCGGCGCAGGTGAACGCCACGATGGCACACGCACGCGACTACGACGACGTGCACGAGAGCGCCGTGATGCATCCTGCCGTGGTCACCGTCATCCCGGCGCTGGCGACCGCCGAGCTCGTCGGCAAGGTGAACGGCCGCGGCCCGGTGAGCGGCAGGGATCTGATCACTTCGGTCGCGCTGGGCGCCGACATGATCTGCCGGCTCGGCCTGGCCACCCGGCCCGGCGTGAGCCCGATCCAGACCGGCTGGCATTTCACCACGCTGTACGGCTATCCGACCACCGCGCTCACCACCGGTCGCCTGCTCGGGCTCGACGAAGAACGCTTGATCCACGCCTTCGGTATCGCCTATCACCAGTGCAGCGGCAACGGGCAATGCGTTGTCGACGGCGCGCTGACGAAGCGGCTCGGTCCGGGCTTCGCGGTGCGTGGCGGCATGATCGCCGCCCTGCTCGCACAGGCGGATGTGACCGGCGCCAGGAATTCGCTGGAAGGCGAGAACGGCCTGTTCAAGGTCTACCAGCGCGGCGAGTACGACCGCGATGTTCTCACGCGTGACCTGGGACACGCGTTCGAGGGCTCGAACGTTTCCCTGAAGCCCTACCCCTGCTGCCGGGGCGTGCATGCGTCGATCGACGCGGCGCTGGAGTTGAGGAAGCGACATGCGATCGATCCGCACCATATCCGCGAGATCGTCGTCACCACCGGCGCTGCCAACCATCACCTGCTGTGCACGCCTTCCGAGGCGAAGCTCAGGCCAAGGAATCCGGTCGATGCGCAGTTCAGCATCCCCTGGGGCGTCGCGACCGCGTTGCTCCGTGGTCGGGTCGTCATGGACGACTTCACGACGTCTGCCGTGGCCGACCGCGAGGCGCTGGCTCTCACGGCGAAGATGAGGACGGAGGTCGACCCGACCCTGAACAGCTCGCGTGGCGTCGAACCCGCGCGCGTGAAACTCGTGATGGACGACGGGAAATCATGGGCAGTGCAAGTCGATCTCGCCAGGGGCAGCCCTGGCAAGCGGCTGTCCTTCGACGACTGCGCGCACAAGTTCCACGACTGCGTCTCGTTTGCCGGCGGCTGGATGACGCAAGCGAACGCCGGACAGGCCGTCGAAATCGTGATGAACCTCGAAAACGTGGAAGACGTTCGGGAACTGATCGAATTGTTCGCCTAATGAAGAGAACGGGAATGGGACACGAAGATTTGAGCGGAAAGGTCGCGCTGGTCACCGGCGCGACCGCCAAGCGGGGAATGGGCCACGCGATCGCGATGCGCCTGGCGAGCCAAGGCGCCGACGTCGCGGTGCTCGACAAGATTGCGGTGTCGCGCAGCCTGTTCCCGGGCGACGAAGGCTGGCGGGGGTTGCCGGAAGAGGTCGAGGCGATCGAGGCGATGGGGCGTCGCGCGATGGCGCTTACGGCCGACATCGGCAAGGTCGACGAGGTCGAGGCGGCAGTGTCCGCAGTGATCGAGCGCCTGGGACGGATCGACATGCTGGTCAACTGCGCGGCTATTCGCGGCACGCCCAACGTCGACATCGTCGACGGCGATGCCGGCGAATGGAAGGCGCTGTTCGATATCAATCTCCTCGGTGCGTTCCTCGTGTCGCGGCCGGTCGTGCGCCACATGATCGGGCGCGGACAGGGCGGGAAGATCGTGCACTTCGCATCGCTCGCCGGACGCTTCGGCGCGAAGGGCAATGCCGCCTACGCCGCGTCCAAGTGGGGCGTGATCGGACTGGTGCAGACGCTGGCGCTCGAAGTCGCTGCTCACCGGATCAACGTGAATGCCGTCTGCCCGGGCATGATCGTCACCAACCTGCGTGACGATCACATTGCGGCCGGCGCACGCCGGGAGCAGATCACGCCCGAGGCCTTCAGGGCGAAGGAGTACGAGATGGTGACGAAGAGCATTCCGATCGGTCGCATGGGCACGGTCGACGACATCGCCGATGTCGTTTCGTTTCTCGTATCCAGTCAGTCCGACTACATGACGGGACAATCGCTCAACGTGTGCGGCGGCATCCGCATGGACTGATCGACGCCGACGGAGTCTGATATGCCGCACCAGGCAATCGAGCTGAGCAGGTCGGGCCACTGCGTCATCGCACGCATGCTCGAACCGGTCGACGCATGCGGCCTGACGCGGCAGGCGGCCGACCAGCTCGTCGACCTGCTCGACGAACTCGAGGCGGACGACCGGCTTCGCGTGCTCGTGTTCGCCTACGAGGGTGCCTCCACCAGTGCCGGCGCAGCCGCGCGGGTCGAGCCGTCCCAGCCCGAATCGGCCGCGGCGGTAGCGAAGCTCGCGAAGTTCGCGCGGCCGGTGATCGCCGCGATAGCCGGCGACGCGTTCGGTTTCGCGCTCGAAATGGGTCTGGCCTGCGACCTCCGTATCGGCGTCACGGGAGCTCGCTACGGCTTGCCGCAGGTCCGCGACGGCCTGATTCCGTTCGCCGGCGCGACCCAGCGATTGCCGCGCCTGATTGGATCGGGCAAGGCACTCGAGATGATCCTGACGGGCGAACCGGTCGACGCGTCCGAGGCGCACCGGATCGCGCTCGTCAACCGTATCGTGCCCGTCGACGAGCTGCTCGAACGGGCGGCGGCCATGGCGAGTGCCATGGCCGCTGCGTCGCCGGTGGCCGTCAACTTCACCAAGGAAGCGCTGAACAACGGGCAGGATCTGACGCTCGACCAGGGTATGCGCATGGAGCTGGACCTGTACCTGCTTCTGTTCACGACCCGCGATCGCATCGAAGGCATTTCGGCGTTCAGGCAGAAGCGCAAACCCGATTTCGAGGGGGCCTAGCGCCATGACCTGCTTCGAAACGATCCTCTACGAGCGTGCCGACGCTATCGCATGGATCACGCTGAATCGTCCGGCGGTGCTCAACGCGTACAGCGTGCGGATGCGCGACGAGCTTCACGAAATCGTGCAGGCGATCCGCGACGACGATGAGGTCCGCGCAGTCGTGGTGAAAGGCGCCGGGGAGAAGGCGTTCTGCGGCGGCGCCGATCTCTCCGAGTTCCTGACCGCGCCTTCGGTGATCGAGGCGCGGCGTATCCGGGCGCTGCGCGATCTCTGGGGAGCGCTGAGGAGCCTGCAACAACCGCTGATCGCGGCGCTGCACGGCTACGTACTGGGTTCGGGCATGGAGATCGCGCTGTTCTGCGACCTTCGGATCGCCTCGGAAGACGTGGTCTTCGGTTTGCCGGAAATCGGCTTGGGCATCCTGCCCGGCGCCGGCGGCACGCAGACGGTGCCCCGGGCGATCGGCCTGTCGCGTTCGCTCGACATGCTGCTCACCAATCGTCGCATGGACGCGACCGAGGCCTTGTCGGCGGGACTGGTCAATCGCGTCGTCCCTCGCGACGCGCTGATCGCCGCGGCATTGGGCGTCGCACGGCGCATCGCTTCCTTCGACCCGATGATCGTGTGCGATGCCAAGCGCGCGGTACGCGAAGGACTCGACTTGTCGCTCGAGCAGGGGTTGAAGCTGGAACAACGCCTTGTCGCGCGCGCGCGCCGGACAACCGGGTCATCCCGGACGAACTGATCGCAAGGATTCACCCGAATGCGCAAGGTTCTCGCATCGCTCGAGGCCGCAGTGGCCGAAATCGAAGATGGCGCGGTGATTGCCATCGGCGGCTTCTTCGCCGCCGGCGTCCCGAGGCTGCTGCTGCGCGCCCTGATCGACAAGGGCGTCCGCAATCTGACGCTGGCCTGCGGATCCGGCCCTCTGCTCGGCGCCCGGGAGGAGCTGGACAGGCTGGTCGAGGGCGGGCGGATCGCCAAGGTCATCGATTCCTATGCATTGTTCCGATCGGCCACCAAGGGACTGCGGCACCCGTTCGAGCAGCAAGTGCGCGCGGGCGTGATCGAGCTGGAGATCCATCCGATGGGCACCCTCGCCGAGAAGTATCGTGCCGCCGGCGCAGGGATCCCGGCGTTCTTCGTGCCGACCGGCGCCGGTTCGATGGTGGAGGACAGCACTCTGACCAACGTCGCGGCCAATCGGAACGGCAAGGAGCTTCGCAACATCGGCGGCCAGACCTGCATGCTCGAGTACGCGCTGAAGCCGGATTTCGCGCTGATCCACGCGCATACGGCAGACGCCGAAGGCAACCTTCGCTACCGCAAGACGGCACGCAACTTCAATCACGTGATGGCGATGGCCGCGCGCACGACGATTGCGGAAGTCGAGAATCTGGTCGAACCGGGCGAACTGGAGCCCGATTCCGTCCATACACCAGGGATCTACGTCAGGCACGTCGTCGTGGTTCCGAGGCTCGACTTCGACATCACGAATCTCTGATACGGAGCGCCCGGTGAAGAAACACGAAGGTTTGCCGCGCGAACTCATCGCGCTGCGCGTGAGCAGGGAAATCCCCGAAGGATCGTACGTGAACCTGGGGATCGGAATTCCGACGCTGGTCAGCAACTGGCTGGAAGGCAGGGACGTCATTCTGCAGTCGGAGATCGGCATGCTGAAGACCGGGAGCCTCGCCGAGGGCAACGAGATCGATGTGGACCTGATCAACGCGAGCTGCCAGCCAGTGACCGAACTGCCGGGCTCGCTGTACTTCGATATCTGCGATTCGTTCGCGATGATCCGCGGCGGACACATCGACGTCACGGTGATGGGCGCGTTCCAGGTCAACCAGGCGGGCGACTTCGCGTCCTGGTACAACCCGTCGCGGGGACTCGACGGCGTCGGCAACGTGGGCGGTTCGATGGACCTGGCCGCCGGCGCCAAGCGGTTGTTCCTGGCGATGGAGCACACGACGACCGACGGCAAACCGAAAATCGTCGCCGAACTGGGATACCCCGCCACCGCGCGGGGCAGGGTCGGCATGATCTTCACGGATCTCGCGGTGATCGAAGTGACGCCCGAAGGGCTCGTGCTGAAGGAGGTCATGCCGGGGCTGTCTCCGGCCGACATCCAGTCGGTCACTGAACCGGCGCTGCGCGTCTCTCCCGATCTTCGGGAGATCGAGTTGTGATGCGGACCGGTTGCGATCGATCGATCGATCGAACTGTCCAACTGCCTGCAAGGAGCGATACATGGCAAATCTGGTCGGAAAGCGATACGTCTGCGCGAAATGCGCTGCGGAGTTCATCGTGACGCGCGGCGGCGACGGTACCGTCAGCTGCTGCGGGCAGCCGATGCAGTTGAAGAAGTAACGGCGTCCGGCATCTCACGGAGCAAATACGATGAGCCAACTGGGAAAGCGGTACCGCTGCGAAACCTGCGGTACGGAGGTTCTTTGCACCAAGGCGGGTCCGAACACGCCAGCTTGCTGCGGCAAGGAGATGAAGGTGCAGGAACCCAAGCCTTTGCCGTCGTCCGACTGACGAGTGGCAGCGCGCGACAGTCACTGATCCCCTATCCGATTCCGACATCGAGGAGCATTACCATGATCGAGCCGATCGTGACTGTCGTCCGTGACGGCGATATCGCCGTCATTCGCGTCGACAGCCCGCCGGTCAACACCATCAACGCGGCGGTGCGTGCCGGTCTCCTCGATGCGGTCGGCACGCTCGCGGCCCGGGCCGACGTCAAGGCTGCCGTACTGGCCTGCGCTGGCGGCACCTTCTTTTCGGGCGCCGACATCGGCGAGTTCGCCGGGCCGCCGAAGGAAGAGGAATACCGCAGACTGTTCAACGAAATCGAGAACCTGCCGTTCCCGGTCGTGGCAGCGATGCACGGCACGGTGATGGGCGGCGGGCTGGAAATCGCGCTCGCCTGCCACTATCGGGTAGCCGCACCGAAGACGCGATTCGCGCTGCCGGAGGTCACGCTCGGCATCATTCCGGGTGCAGGAGGCACGCAGCGCATGCCACGCCTGATCGGCGTCGCCCACACGCTCGAGATGGTGGTGAGCGGCAAGCCTGTCGATACCAGGACCGGCCTGGAGTACGGCTTCATCGACCATATCTGCGACGGCGACGTGTCGGCGGCCGCGACCGCGTTCGCACGCAGATTGGTTGCAGACGGAAACGGGCCGCGTCGCACGCGCGACATGCGGGTCGATCCGGCAAGTGCGACCGGGGAGATCGTCGCACGCTTCACCGTCGAGGCTGACGAGCAGTACCCGAATCGCCGCGCCGCACATACCGCGATCCAGGCCGTAGCCGCGGCGGCGCGTCTGCCCTTCGACGAGGGGCTGGAGTACGAGACCGCGCTGGTCAATGGCGCCAAAGCGACCACTGAATCGAAGGCTCTCGTGCACATGTTCTTCGCCGAGCGCGAAACCCGGAAGGTGTCCGATATCCCGGCCGATGCAAAGCCGCGCGCAATCGGGCGTGCGGCGATTGTCGGTGCCGGCACCATGGGCGGAGGCATCGCGATCTGCTTCGCCAATGCCGGCATGCCGGTGACGTTGCTCGATGCGAGCCGGGAAGGACTCGATCGAGGCCTTGCCGCGATCGACAAGACCTACGAGTCGATGGTGGCACGCGGGCGATTGACCGCGCAAGCCAAGCGCGAGCGCATGGCGCTGATCACCGGCGCTCTCGACTATGCGGCAATCGCCGAGGCGGACGTGATCATCGAGGCGGTGTTCGAGAACCTCGCCCTGAAGCGGGAGATATTCGGCAAGCTCGACGCAGTTGCCAAGCCCGGCGCGGTGCTCGCGACCAACACATCGACGCTGGACATCGACGCGATCGCGGCTGCGGTCAGGCGCCCCGCCGATGTGGTCGGACTGCACTTCTTCTCTCCGGCGAACGTGATGCCGCTACTCGAGGTGGTGCGAACGAAGGACACCTCGCCGGAAGTGATCCGTACCGCCCTCGAGCTGGCGCGGCCGCTGCGCAAGACGCCAGTGCTGGCACGAGTGTGCTACGGCTTCATCGGTAACCGCATGATGGAAGGTTATGGGCGCGAGGCGCAGCGCATGGTGCTCGAGGGCGCCACGCCGCGCCAGGTAGACGCTGCGCTCGAGAAATGGGGCATGGCGATGGGCATCCTGGCCGTGTTCGACATGGCTGGCATCGAGGTTGGCGTCAACGTGCACAAGTCGAACGCCGACAAATATCCTCCCGACCCGGCCTACTACCAGGCGGATTTCGCGCTGTACGAGGCGGGGCGGCTGGGCCAGAAGAACGGCAGGGGCTACTACCGGTACGAGGGTCGCAAGCGGCTGGACGACCCGGAGGCGATCGGCATCCTGCGCGCACGTGCAGCGCACCTGAACGTCGAGCAGGGCGTGCACTCCGAGGAGGAGATCGTCGAACGCTGCGTGTACCCGCTGATCAACGAAGGCTTCCGGATCCTCGAGGAAGGCGTCGCGATGCGGGCGGGTGATATCGACGTGGTCTGGACGTCGGGCTACGGGTTTCCGCGCTACCGCGGAGGACCCATGTTCCACGCCACGGCCATGGGCCTCGAGACACTGCTGGCCGGCATCATGAAGTACCGGGAGCGCTTCGGACCGATGCACTGGGAGCCGGCTCCGCTGCTCGTCAGACTGGTGCGCGAAGGGCGGACCCTGGCCGACTGGGAGAAGGCGCGCGTATCCGGAAGGGCCGAATGATGCACGATCATCCCAGACCGTTGACATCGACGGTGAGCGCTCCGCGCACTTCGGCGTCGGGGCGCTGCCCCGAATGCGGCGGCGGCACGCTCGCGTCGTACCGCGTGATGAGCGAGGGCGGCTGGTGGAGCGTCATCAAGTGCCAGGAATGCCTGGCGAGCATCGCACGCGAGGCGGCGCCGATGTTCGGCGCCTTCACGCCGTTCGGAGCTCCGGAATGAGCGCATCGCTGTTCGGCGTCGATGTCGGGGGGACGTTCACCGACGTGGTGGCGGTGCGTGACGGCGTGGTCCGGGTGACCAAGGTGCCGAGCGTGGGCGCCAATCCGGAGCAGGCGGTGCTGGAAGGGGCACGTCGGCTGGGAGTGTCGGATACGGTGGTCTTCAACCACGCCAGCACCGTGGGCCTGAACGCCGTGCTCACGCGCAGCCTGCCGAAGGTCGGCTTCCTGACGACCGAGGGCCATCGCGACATGCTCGATGGCGGCCGGGCATGGCGTCCTTGGGGGGTGCAGCTGAATCCGCGCTGGCGCCGGCCTTTCGGCGACGCCGCCAGGCCGATCGTGCGGCGTTATCTGCGCCGCGGCGTCCGGGAGCGCATCCTGGCCGGCGGTGAAGTGCTGATCCCGCTCGACGAGCGGCAGGCCCTCGATCAGCTCGAACTGCTGCGTCGCTGCGACATCCAGGGCGTGGCGATCTGCCTGCTCAACAGCTACGCGAATCCGGTGCACGAGCAGCGGCTGGCGGAACTGGCGCGTGAGGTGCTGGGGTCGAACGTGGCGATCTCGATCAGTTCGCAGGTCGGACCGCGCGCGAAGGAGTACCCGCGCGCATCGACCACCGTTGTCGACGTCCTGATGAAGCTGATCTACGGGGACTACGCGCGCACGCTCCATGGCGGGCTTGGCGGCTTGGGCTTCGCAGGCCGACTCAACTTCGCTGATTGCACGGCGTCGTTGATTCCCTGGCAGCAGGCACTCGAGAGCCCGCACCGCATCCTGTTCGCGGGGCCGGCGGCCGGCACCGCGTCCTGCCTCGAGCTGGGCAAGGCCATCGGCGACACCAACCTGATCGGCTGCGACGTGGGTGGAACGTCGACCGACGTTTCCATGGTCGTCGGCGACGCGCCGTTCGTCAACGACAGCTTCGAGATCGAGTGGGACCTGGTCGTCAACACGCTGTCGACCGAGGTTTCGAGCGTCGGTGCGGGGGGCGGATCGATCGTGGCAGTCTCGGGATCGGGGGACATCACGGTCGGGCCGGACAGCGCGGGCGCGGTGCCGGGTGCGGCCTGCTACGGCCGCGGCGGCACGCTGCCCACGGTCACCGATGCCTGCCTGCTGATGGGCATTCTGGACCCGAGCGGATTCGCCGATGGACAACTCGAGCTCGATGTCGGTGCCTCGCGCCGTGCGTTCGAGAGTCTCGACTGCGCCCTGCCATTCGAGCAACGCGTCGCGTTCGCCTGGAAGGTGGCGCTGAACAATATCGCCGAAGAGATCATCGACGTGGCGATCCGCCACGGCACGGATCTACGCGATTTCAGCCTGGTCGCGTTCGGTGCCGCCGGGCCGATGCTGCTCGCCGGGGCTCTGGAACTCACCGGCGCACGCCGGGTGATCGTCCCGCCGCATCCCGGCCTGTTCTCGGCGCTGGGTCTTCTGTCGACCGATCTCGTCTACGCCGATAGTCGCAGCCGCTACCTGATGCTGACTCCCGATAACGCCGCGGAGATCGGCACGTTGCTGGCGGACATGGAGTCGGCGTTGCGTGGGCGGCTCGAACCGGGCACCGAGGTCGTCGTCCAGCGCAGCTTCGACGGGCGGTTGCTCGGCCAGACCTGGGAAACGCCGTTCGTCGAGATCCCCGACGGCGCGGTGACGCCCGAGGCCGTGGCCGGGTTGATCGAGCGCTTCCATCTCGAGTACGAGCGTCGCAACGGGCAGACGTTTCGCGACATCCCGTTGCAGGGCGTGACCTGGCGCGTGCGGCTGGTGGCGCAGTCGACCAAGTTCCGCTGGACCGAGATCGCGCCGCAACGACAGGACCCGCAGCCGGTGGCGATGCGCGTGCTCAGCCACCTTGCCGAGGCGCCGGTCGAGGCGCCGGTATTCCAGCGGGCCGGGCTCGGATACGGCGCGCGCATCGCCGGGCCTGCGATCGTGCAGGAGCCGCTGGCGACGATTCTGGTGGCACCCGGCCAGTCCGCGACGGTGGGGCGCTTCGGCGAGGTCGTGATCGAGAGGTCGACATGAACACGGTGCGGCTGCGTGACCTCGACGATTCGGCGTTCCGCGCCCTCTACAACTGCGGGCGTTTCGATGCGACGGTGCTGGGCAACCGGTTCGCCTACATCCTCGAGCATTTCTGTTCCAAGCTGCTTGCCTGCGCGTTCTCGCCGGTGCTGCGGGATTTCTACGACTTCGCCGCCACCTTGACCGGGCCCCCGGAGATCCAGTATCCGACTCCTGCAGTCTCCCGCTCGTTCATGATGTTCACCGGAACGATGACCGAATCGGTGCGCAACACGATCGAGGAATACGGCGCCGCCAGACTCGAACCGGGCGATGTGATCATCGCCAATGATCCATACCGTACCGGCACGCATGTCAACGACCTGCTGTTCATCCGGCCCGTCTTTCACGGTGGGCGGCTCTCGGGTTTCGTCAATCTCAAGGCCCATCAGCTCGACATGGGCGGCTCGGTTCCGGGCGGATTCTCGACGACCAAGGTCAGTGTCTACGAGAATGGCCTCGTGCTGTCGCCCCGCGCGCTGATGCGCGCTGGCAAGCCGGTGACGGAGACGTGGACGCTGATCTTCGACAACGTCCGTTTCGGCGCGCTGCTGCGACGCGACATGCAGACGATCATCGCGTGTCTGGATCTTGGCGAGCGACAGCTTCTCGAGAGCATGGACCGCTATGGGCGCGCTGCCGTGCTGGGCGCGATGCGCTACGTATGCGACGCAGATGCCGAGCGGATGGCCGATGCACTGGCCGCCCTGCCGGACGGCGATTGGCACGGAGCGGCACTGCTCGACTGCGACGGCATGGACGATGGCGAGGAATACCCCGTGCGCTGCGCGATCCGCAAGCGCGGCAGCCGCATCGAAGTCGATACGAGCGGAACGGCACGGCAGGCACGTACGTCGATCAACGGCACTTACCTCGACACCAAGACGATGGTAGGCATCGCGCTGAAGTTCCTGCTCGATCCCGATGGGCCGTTCACGAGCGGCTGCTACCGACATGTCGACATCGTGATACCCGATGGTGCAATCCTGTCGGCGCTGCCGCCCGAAGGGGTGGTGTTCGCGTATGGCGAATCGACCAATGCGCTGCTCACGGCGATGTTCGCGGCACTGGCCGCGCCACTGGGTCCGAGCGCGGTCGCCGGAGACACCGGAGCGCCGAACCTGCACAGCGCGCACGCAGCGGGTCCGCATGCATTCCCGTGGGTCTCGATCGGCGTGGCCGGTGGCGAGAATGGCCCATGGGGCGCGACTTCGGCCGGCGATGGCGACAGCTTCTCGGTCTTCATGGCGGCCAATACGCTCGCGCGTTCGGTCGAAGCGTCGGAGGCGGAGAGCCCGGTGGCCATCATGCGCATCGAGTACATCCCCGACAGTGCGGGGCCGGGGCGCCATCGCGGCGGGGCGGCGGTGCTGAAGGACTCCTTGTGGCGCGCGCCGGCCGTGCACAATCTGTTCACGTTGAGGTTCAAGCAACCTACCGGCATCGGCGTGCACGGCGGGCGCGACGGCATCACCGGTGGTGTGTGGCTGTGGCCGGCCGCCGACGGGAAGCCCGCGCAGCTGCCCAACGATGAATGGGCCACTGCGCAAGGCGTGGCTGGTCGAATCGATCCTCGGACGAACCGTCCGGATCCGGCGGCGCCGTGGGTCTACTTCGGTCGGCAGAAGGTCTGGCGCACGGAACCGGGCGCCACGTTCCGCTATCTGACCAACGGCGGCGGTGGCTGGGGAAATCCGCTGGCGCGCGATCCCGCACGAGTACTGACAGACGTCCGTGACGGCTACGTCTCGGTCGCGGGCGCGGCACGCGACTATGCCGTGGTCGTGCTCGGTGATCCGGAACGCGATCCGGAGGCCCTGACGATCGACGCGGCGGCAACGGCGTCGTTGCGCGCGCAACGATCGGGCATGGGGGCGCCGTGACCTGAGCCATCGCCGGCCGCCCGATGTCGGGTGCGAGACGAAAGATAAAACCGATAGGGGGGACCATGTCGACCATCGAGCGTGCACGAGGCCGCATCGTTCTGATCGTTGCCCATCTGGCGGGAATGATCGATCTCGTGGCACTGCCCCTCTGGGTCGGCGCCCTGATGTCTCACTACGGGCTGGATGCGCAGCATGCCGGGGCCCTCGTGACCGCGTTCCTGGTCGGCGTGGTTGTCGCGAGTCTGGGGTTCGCATCCCGCTTCGAGCGGTTGTCGGCCCGCTTCTGGGCGCCGGCTGGCTACTTCCTCGCCTGCCTTGCATTCGTCGGCCTGGCCTTCGCCAGAGACGAACGCGCCATGGCGGTGCTGCATGCGGCCGGCGGGCTCGCCGTCGGCTGCGGCCTGTCCTTCGTGCATGGCACGATCGGCCGTAGCGCCAATCCGCATCGGCTCTGGGCGATCGTCGGCCTCGCGCTGGGCGTGTTCGCGATCGTGGTGCTCGGTGGCGCGCCCCTGCTCGTTCATGAGTTCGGCGGACCAGCGCTGTTCGTGATGTTCGCGCTGGTGATGGGCGCGGCAGCGTTGGCCACCGCGATCCATTTCCCGCTTTCCGCGCCGGCTTCGGGCTCGTCCGGAGTTGACGACGGGCGAACAGGCGGATCCGGTGCCTCCGTGCCGTTGTCGGCAGGTCTGCGCTGGGCCGTGGCCGGCGTGGTTTGCCTGACCATCACGCAGTCGATGATGTTCAGCTTCGTCGAACGCATCGGCGCCGTAAGGGAGTTCGGCGTGGAACGAGTCGTCGGCGTACTGATCGCGATCGGCGCCGTCAATCTGTTCCCGTCCGCACTCGCCGGGTTGTTGCAGTACCGGTTGCCTGCGCCGAAAGTGGCGGTCGCCGGACCCGCCGTGCAGGCGTTGCTCGCATCGACGATCGCCTGGTCATCGACGTTCGCGCCGTATGCCGTGGCGACCAGCTTCCTTTCGTTCGTAACGATCTTCACTCACACTTTCGTCTTCGGAATGATCGCGCGCCTCGATCCCTCGGGACGTGCCGTAGCGCTCACGCCGGCGATGCTGATGACCGGCTCGGCGGTCGGGCCGATCCTCGGGGGCACGCTGGTCGTCCATTTCGGCTACCGGAGCCTGGGTCTTGCGGCAGTGGCGATCGCGACGATCGGCGTGATCGCGTTCGCCCGTCTGGGCGCGGCTGCGCGGGGATCGATGCGGGCCCGCAGCGTATCGAGCGCGGGCGCACCGTAGCGCCGGGCCGACTTCGCTCACCGCACGCAGGATTCGCCGATGCCACGTCTGCCGCATTGCGACCTGCTCGACGGCTTGCGTGTCATCGACCTGACAGGCCGGCACGCCGCGTACTGTTCGCGCCTGCTGGTCGATCTCGGAGCATCGGTGATCCGGGTGGTTCGGCCCGGGACGCAGCCTCCGCATGGCGGCAGCGGCGCGTTCCGTTATTCGAACGCCGGCAAGGCATGCATCACGCTCGACATCTCGCAGCCGAAGGGCCGCGAGATCCTGTCGAAAATGGCCGGGCGTGCCGACGCGATGGTCGAGAGCTTCCCGCCCGGATATCTCGACGCGCACGGCCTGTCCTTCGAGGCACTTGCCGCCGTCAATCCGGGCCTGATCCTGGTGTCGTTGACCGGTTTCGGACAGACCGGCCCGAATCGGCATCATCGATCCTGCGGTCTCGTCGATGCGGCATGCGGCGGCCAGATGTCGGTGTGCGGACCGGCGTCGGGCGCGCCGCTCGCGCCTCCGGCAGGCACTTCGTCGCATGCGACGTCCCTGTATGGCGCGATCGGGTTGTTGCTGGCGCTGGCGCGCAGGCGCATCAGCGGCAAAGGCGAGCACGTCGACATCTCGACGCAGGAAGTGGTTGCGTCGATGCTCGATCACGTGCTGGTGCGCTATCTGTACGACGGAATCGTGGCTGAAAGGCAGGGCGCCGTGTCATGGAATCGGATGTCGTTCATTCTCCCCTGCCGTGATGGCCATATCCAGGTGAACATCGCGGCCCAATGGGAGGTGCTGGTGGAATGGATGGCGAGCGAAGGCATGGCCGAAGATCTCGTCGACGAGAAGTGGCGCGACGAAAACCGCAGGTTCGAGGGAATCGATCACGTCATCGGCGTCCTCCGCCGCTGGACGCGTACCCACGCCGTCGACGAATTGTTCCATGCCGCGCAGGCCCTGCGATTCCCGTGGGCACCCGTCCAGACCGCGCAGGACGTGCGGGATTGCCCGCAACTGGCGGCAAGAGGTTGCTTCGCCGGTGCGGCGCGGCCGGCCGATGCGTTCCCGGGCATGCCGTGCCGCTTCGACGACGCGCCGGTCGGTGCGCCGCCCCGCCTCGCGTCGGCCGGCGAAGATAACCTGCGGATCTACTGCGACGAGCTCGGCATCCCCGCCGACGAACTCGATCGTCTGCGCGCCGCGAAGGTGATCTGATGGTCGCGCTGCCTCTGCAAGGTGTGCGTGTGCTCGATTTCAGCTGGGTGCTCGCAGGTCCTTATGCGAGCCGCATCCTTGGCGACTTCGGCGCCGAGATCATCAAGGTGCAGTCCGCCCGCATCGCGAACGGCACCGAGTCCAATCGCGGCGCGTGGTTCGACATGTGGAACCGGAACAAGCGCAGCATCGCCCTGGATATGACTCATGCCGAGGCGTGCGACATCGCGTTCCGGTTGGCCGCCGGGTGCGATGTGCTGCTGGAGAACTTCTCGCCGCGCGTCATGGCCAACTGGGGGCTCACCTACGACCGGTTGCGCGAGGCGAATCCCCGCTTGATCATGGTCAGCGCGTCGGCGATGGGCAAGACCGGCCCATGGCGCGACTACGTCGCATTCGGCCCTGCGTTGCACGCACTGTCCGGATTCGCGTGCCAGGTATCGGAGCCGGACACGAATCAGCCGCTGGACGTCGGATACGCCCATGGCGATCACGTCGTCGGACTGTTCGCCGCACTCGCCGTACTGGCGGCGCTGGAGGCGCGCAGCGCGAGCGGCCGCGGCCGGTACGTCGATCTCTCGGGATACGAGGCGATGTGCACATTGACGGTGCCGACGCTGTTCGACCCCGGCGTCGATGTCGCTGCCGGATACCCGCACGACGGCAACTGCGAAGTTCCGGATGCGGCGCCGTCAGGCTGCTATCGCTGTTCGGGCGAGGAGAGCTGGTGCACGATTTCCGTGTCGACCGAATCGCACTGGCGAGGGTTGTGCAACGCGATGGGCCGCGCGGACTGGTTCCATCGTGATACGTTGTTCGACCTCGCAGGCCGGCGCCGGAACGCTGCCGAACTCGACGCGGCGATCAGTCGCTGGACCGCCGTGCGTGCCGCCGGGGAGGTCGAAGCGCTGCTGCAGGCTGCTGGCGTGCCCGCGGCGAAGGTGCGTAACGCGCGCGACCTGGTCGAGGATCCGCATCTCATCGCCCGCGGCTTCTTCCGTACGGTCGAGCATCCGCTGCGCGGGCGCCTGCTCGCGGAGCGTTCTCCTGTCCGGTTCGTTCATGAACCGGTCGACGTCTGGTCGGCGGCGCCGCAACTGGGCGCCGATACCCGTGACGTGCTGCGCGACCTGCTCGGCATGGACGATGCCGAGATCGCACGATTGCAGGAGTCGGGCGTCCTGGCTTGATATCGGCCCGACCTGCGGCGAAGCGATCGCGGGCGGCTTCCCTTCATTTGAATTATGATTCATAATCAATTCCGGAGAAGCGGGATCGATCAGTGTGAACATGCAAGGCCAGCGCCCGCAAGGGCATCGCAAGGCGGGTCCGACCGCTCGTCGCCTCGCAGGGCGCGACGGCGCATCGACGCGGGCCGGCTCCCGAAAGCTGATCGAACTCGGCGAGGCGATTCGCCGCCATGTCGAGCCGGGGATGTGCCTGCATCTGGCCGGGGGCATCGGCGGGCCGGGCGCGGCGATCTGCGAACTGATCCGCCGTTTCGACGGTCAGGCGCCGCGCCTGGCGATCGTCCAGAGCACGGTGTGCGGCCACGCACTCAATCTGGTCCACCGCGGCCTCGCGGAAAGGCTGGTGTGCGCGGTGGCAGCCGAGATCTCGGGCGCGGCGCGGCCCAGTGGAGTGATCCAGAAGGCCTGCGCCGACGGCACCCTGGAACTCGAGAACTGGTCGCTACTGTCGCTGCAGCAGCGCCTGATGGCGGGTGCGTACGGCGTACCGTTCATGCCGACCCGTTCGGTGCTCGGCAGCAGCATCGCGCAGGACAACGCCCGGGGTTTTCGCACGATCGCCGATCCCTTCGATACGCATGTCGACGTAGGCGCCGTCAGAGCGCTCAAACCCGACCTGTCGATCGTGCACGGCTGTATCGGAGACGTCGACGGCAACACGGTGCTCGCATCTCCAGCCGGCGAAGACCTCTGGGGTGCGTACGCCAGCCGCAACGGCGTGCTGGTCACGGTCGAGAAGATCGTACCGGCCGAGGTGCTTCGCAGGTACTCGGCGATGGTGCGGATTCCCGGTCACATGGTGGCCTCGATCTCCGAGGTGCCGCTCGGCCTGCACCCGTTCTCGCTGCCGGATCCCGGCATCGGCCGGTTCGCGCCGTACGAGAAGGACGCGGCGTTCCTGGACGGGTTGGGCGAGGCTTCGCGCAGCCCGGAGTCGCTCGATGCATGGATCCGTCACTGGGTGCTCGACTGCGCGTCGCACGGCGCCTATCTGCGGCGGCTGGGCAGCGCACGGGTCGCGGCGCTGAAGCGGCAGGCGAGAGCCTCGGCGGGCGGTGTTGCCGCTGCAGCAGCGCCACGAAACGCAAGCCGGCGTCCTGCCGGCGCGGCCGAGACGATGCTTGTTGTTGTCGCGCGCGAAATCGTCGCCAGCGTCAATCGCTCCGGGCACCGTACCGTTCTCGCCGGCGCGGGCGTCGCCGCGATGGCTGCCTTCCTCGCGTACCGCATGCTGGAGGACGACGGCCTGCATGTCGATCTGTTGACCGGAAACGGACAAGTGGGCTTCGTGCCGGTTCCGGGCGGCTCGGTGCTTGCCACGCAGGCAGGCGTGCGCAGTTCCAGGATGCTTACCGACACGGTGACGTTGCAAGGCGTACTTGTCGGTGGCGCAAGCAACCGCTGTCTCAGCGTTCTCGGTGCCGGACAGGTCGACCGGTTCGGCAACATCAACTCGACGCGCACGTCCGACGGCAGGTTCCTGGTGGGATCGGGCGGCGCCAACGACGCGTTGAATGCCCGTGAAGTGATCCTGTTGCTCAACCAGTCGCGCGAGCGATTCGTCGAGCACCTGCCGTACGTGACCGGCCGCGGCGAGCGTGTCAGGGCCGTCGTGTCATCCATGGGAATCCTGCGCAAGGCCGAGGGCGAGGCCGAACTCGAGCTGACGGACTATTTCGCAGACGCTGGCGCGCCCGATCGACGTGCGCGCCTGGCGAAGATCAGTGACGCATGCGGATGGCCGCTGCGCCTGTCCGAGGGTGCAGCGGAGATCGCATCCGTGACGGCGCGGGAGCTTGGGTTGTTGCGCCGGCTGCAGGCGGCATCCGAACGCCCATGACGGCGAAGCGTCATCCCACAGCACAAGGAAAACGGATCATGGCTGGACCTTTGAGCGGCTTGCGGGTCATCGAATGCGCCGGATATCTCAGCGCCCCGACTGCCGGATACATGCTGGGTGATCTCGGAGCCGAGGTCATCAAGGTGGAGGATCGCGAGAAGGGGGACCCGACTCGCGGCACTTCGGCGCTGTTCGGTGCGTCGATGAGCATGCCCACCGGCGAGAACGTGCTGTTCGAGACGGCCAACCGCAACAAGAAGAGCATCACGCTCGATCTCAAGAAGGAGAAGGGGCGCGAGCTGCTCTATCGGCTGGTCGCGAAGGCCGACATCTTCTGCACCAACTTCACGCAGTCGGCAATCAGGAAGCTGAAGATCGACTACGACACGCTCAAACTGCACAACCCGAAGCTGGTTTACGGCCTGGCCACCGGATACGGCCTGAAGGGCCCGGAGAGTGCCAAGCGCGCCTTCGACAGCGTTGCGCAGGCGCGCTCGAGCATCATGTACGCCCTTGGCGGCGAACCGGACTCCCCGCCCGCGCAGATCGGGGGGCCGGTATTCGACCAGATGACCGGAACGCTGCTCGTCTACGCAATCCTGGCAGCGATGGTCAAGCGCGAGCGCGACGGCGTCGGGCAGCAGGTCGAAGTGTCGCTGCTTGGCTCAGGCATCCACCTGCAGGCCTACAACATCAATACCGCACTGCTGCGCGGCAAGCAGATCCCGCGGCCGTCACGGCGGCTCATGAGGAACCCGCTCGCCAATCACTTCCAGTGCGCCGACGGCGAGTGGCTGTTGCTGTCGGAGCCGCAGGCGGACCGGTTCTGGCCGAGCTTTTGCGGCGCCATCGGCATGCCCCAGCTCGAGAAGGATCCGCGCTTTGCCGACACCGCGCGACGCAGGGAGAACTTCGCCGATATCAACGCGATCCTCGAAGACGTATTCAAGCGCAGGACGCGCGCGCAATGGACCGCGATCCTCGAGGAAAAGGGAGAGGGCATCGCATTCTCGCCGGTGCTTCGTCCCAACGACCTCGCCTCGGACGAGCAGGCGCTCGAGAACGGCTATGTGGTCGAGATCGACCATCCAGGAATCGGCAAGGTGAAGATGGTGGGCAATCCGGTCAGTTTCAGCGAAACGCCGGTCAAGGTGGAGGGGGTCGCGCCGCAATTCGGGCAGCACACCGAGCAAGTGCTGCTCGATGTCTGCGGCTTCGACTGGGACCAGATAGAGGAACTTCGGGATCGGCAGGTGATCTGACCCCCGCGAATCGCAGACTGGAGGCACAACGTGGACATCAAGGTAAGGAATACGCGAATCCCGGAAGACGCATTTCTGAAGATGCGTGAGCAGGTGCTTTCGCTGTGGCCGACGGGCCGGGAAGTCGATCTCGAGGAGGCGATCGCTTATCAGAAGAAGCTGCCGGACTCGAAGAACTTCATGAAGCTGATGCAGAAGCTGCATGCGGAAGGCCGGACCTCGATCTTCCCGCGGGCCGGCACGGCGCTGGTCGAAGACAGCATCAGCCTCTATCGCAAGCTCGAAGCCAGCGGCGTACTGTTCATGCCGGTGACGACCGACAGCTACACCCGCCAGCTCGACTTCCGCAAGGTGGAGACGGCGCTCGAGGAAACGCGGCGCACCGGGAGAAAGGTGCTCAATGGCTATCCGCTGATCAACCATGGGGTCAAGGAGACCCGCCGGGTCACCGAAAGCGTTCAGACGGGCGCTTTCGATCCGCGAATTTCCGTGAAGGGTTATCGGCTGGGTACCGAAATCGCGCTCGCATCGGGCATGACCGGTATTTCGGCAGGCGCCTTCATATCGTGGGGAGCCTACGAGAAGAACGTCGACATCGAGCATGCGCTGGCAACCTACCAGTACGTGCACCGGCTGATCGGCTACTACGCCGAGCGTGGAGTCGCGATCACTTGCGACAACCATGGATGGATCCTGACCGGTGTCCAGCCGATGAGCGTGAACCTGGCCACGGTGATCGCCGAGGTGCTGATGGAGGCGGCGCAAGGCGTGAAGAGCGTCGTGCCGTATGTACATCTGATGGGGAATCTGGCGCAGGATCTGGCCTGGTTGCGTGTGACGCCGCGCCTGACGCGCGAATACCTCGACCGTTTCGGCCATCAGGACGTGGTGATCGCGGGCGTGGCCGCGCAGCACACTCCGCTGTTCCCGATGCCGCAGAGCGTGGGCGGCGCCTACGCCTATTCCGACTACACCGCGATGACAGCGGCGCTCGGCAAGGCGGAGGCGGTCTTCGTGCGCACCATCGACGAAGCCCTCGGCGTGCCGACCGAGGAAACCCACGCGCTCACCTACGAATCCGCCAACTGGTTCCTCGACGTGATCCGAGGCCAGAACATCGATCTGCAGATGAAGGAAATCGACGAGGAGATCCATATCACCGAGCTCGAGATCCGCGCCATTCTCGAAAGGCTGCTCGAAATGGGCGACGGCGACATCATGGTCGGCTGCGTCAGGGGCGTTCACGCGGGTGTTATCGACTCGTCGTTCAGCCCCAACGTGCAGGTGAAGGATCAGGTGATCGGCGTGAAGGACTGCCGTGGTGCGATCCGCTATGCGGAGTTCGGAAATCTTCCGTTTTCGAAGGAGGTGAAGGATTTCCACCGCGGAAAGGTTGCCGAGCGCGAGAAGGCCGACGGCACCGCCGCCGACTACGAAATGACGGTGCGCGATTTCTGGGCGTTCAGCAAGGGACAGCTGATCGGGAAGCCGGCGGCTCGCGCCTGAGGAGCCGACGTGCAGGTACGCCGGCCAGGGCCTGCGGCCGGCCGCGCGCCGGCGGCCCGGGCTCAGGCGTCACGGGACTGGCGGTCGCGCTGGTTATGTAACATAATCGTATGCGTCGCCGGGGCGACGCGATCGGGAGAGAGACAATGACGCTGGAGATTCCGCGGACCAGCCGCGCGGCCGTTCTCGAGGAGTACGGCCAACCGTTGCGCATCCACGAAGTCTCGATTCCGGCCGTCGGCCCGGGCGAGATCCTCGTGAAGGTGCAGCTGGCCGGCATCTGCGGCACCGACGTGCACCAGTCGCGCGGCACGCTGACGATCAAGCCTCCGCTGCCGAACATCCAGGGGCACGAGACGATCGCGCGCATCGTGCGGCTCGGCGCCGGGCGCAGCAAGGACGTCGCCGGAGCGCCGTTGAGCGTCGGCGACCGCATCATGTGGGCGCATGCCGACTGCGGACAGTGCTACTGGTGCCAGGTGGCGCGCGACACGGTGCTGTGCTCGTCGCGCCAGGGCTACGGTTTCGCGAATCCGTCGCTGCTGCGCGGCGGTTTCGCCGAGTATGAGCACATCAGCGCGATCACCGACGTGGTGCGGGTTCCCGACGAGATCACCGACGAGGAAGCGATCGGCGTCGGCTGCGCGTTCCGCACCGTGGTGGCCGGCTTCGAGCGGCTGGGCGGCGTGCGGTTCCAGGAGAGCGTCGTCGTGCTCGGCGCGGGACCGGTGGGCCTGTACTCCGCGCTGCTCGCCGTGGCAAGCGGCGCCCATCGGGTCATCGTTGTCGGGGCGCCGGCGCGCCGGCTCGAGCTCGCGCGCAAGTGGGGCGCGAGCCACGTCATCGACATCGACGAGGTCAAGGATCCGCGTGAGCGCCAGCAGCGCATCACCGAGCTCACCGAAGGACGCGGGCCAGAGCTCGTCGTCGAGTGCTCGGGCGTTCCGGCCGCGTTCAACGAAGGCCTGGAAATGCTGCAGAAGGGCGGGCGCTTCCTCGTCATGGGACAGACCTCGGCCGCCACGCTGCCGGTTGCCCCGGGCATCATCACCGGCAAGGCGCTGACGATCGTCGGCAGCGTGTCCGCGTCGATCCAGCACTTCTACAAGGCGCTGCAGTTCATCCAGGCGAATCGCACGAAGTACCCGCTGTCCGACATCGTGACCACGCGCTACCCGCTCGAGCAGATTAACGAGGCGCTGGCAAACATGGCGTCGGGGCAGGAAATCAAGCCCGTAATCGACAACCGAGTCCGGTAGGGGGCTTGCGAATGGCCGCAACCCCATTCTCCGGGCGCCGTAATCCGGTGCTCGCCGCGCTCGAGCGCGGCACCACGCCGCTGGGCATGCAGATGTTCACGCATGCCATGGCCCGAGGCCGATGCGGCGAGCGCGAAGCGCGTGATCGCCGAAGGCGTCCGGATCCTGATCTTCTTTCCGGATCAGCACTTCTGGCACCAGACCTGCAGCAACATCATCGGGGCCATGAACCGTCCGTAGGACCGCGGCGTCCGCGCACATTCGATCATCGAAGGAGGAGTCGAACATGAAGATAGGTGTTGCAGCGTTCGTTGCATGTCTCGGACTGTTTGCGACCGGCGCGCAGGCCGTCGACAAGCCGGTCACGCTCGAGTTCTCGAGCTTCCTGCCGGCCAACGAGAAACTCAGCCTCGCGCTGCAGGAATGGGGACGCGAGCTCGAGAAGCGCACGAACGGGCAAGTCAAGGTCAACTACCACCCGGGCGGCACCCTGACGCCACCGCCGCAAACCTACGATTCGGTCGTCAAGGACATCATCGATGTCGGCTTCGGCCCGATGGGCGCTACCAGCGGGCGCTTCCCGCTGATGGAAGTCATGGATCTGCCGCTGGGCCTGAACAGCTCGTACTCGGCAACCATGCTCTCCAACGAGCTCGTGAAGCGCTTCAAGCCCAGGGAGCTCGCCGACGTCAAGGTGCTGTTCATGCTGTCGTCGCCGCCTGCGTACATCCAGTCTCGCAAACCGGTGCGCACCCTCGAGGAGCTGCAGGGCGTGAAGCTGCGCGCGCTCGGCGGAACCACCGTGAAGGTCATCCAGGGCCTGGGCGCGGTACCGGTCTCGCTGCCGCCCACGGACGTCTACGATGCGTTGTCCAAGGGCGTCATCGACGGCGCACCGGTGATCTCCGACGCGCTCGTCGCGCTGAAATGGGAGGACTCGCTGAAGTACACGACGCGGAACATGCGCACCTCGTACGCCAACAACGGCTACTTCGTGATGAATCGCAAGCGCTTCGCGTCGCTGCCGGCCGCTGTGCAGAAGATCGTCGACGAGCTTTCGGACGAGTACGTCATGAAGATGAGCCGACTATGGGACGAGAAGGAAGCCGACGCGGTCGCCGCGCTGAAGGCCAAGGGGCACACGACGATCACGCTGAGCGCCGAGGAAGAAGAGAAGTGGGTGCGGCGCATCGAGCCGGTCTACGAAGCCTACGTGAAGGACAAGTCGGCGCGCGGCCTGCCGGCCGCCGAAGCGCTGCAGTTCAGCCGCGACTGGGTCGCCCGTAAGCAGCAGTAGGGATGGCCGGGACGGAGCATCCGGGCGTGCGCGCGGCCCGGCTCGTCGGCGCCGGCCTGGAGTTCGTTGCCGGCGCCGTTCTCGTTTTCGTCATGGTGCTGACCGGGCTCGACATCGCGGGCCGGATGTTCGGGCGGCCGATCCCGGGCACCTACGAGATCGTCTCCTTCTCGGGCGGGCTCGTCGTCGGTCTGGCGATGCCCGTGACGTCCTGGGCGCGCGGACACGTCTTCGTCGATCTCGTCACCGCCAGCGCGCCCCTGCCTGTCGCGAGGTTCCTGCACGGGCTCACGCGCGCGCTCGCCATCACGCTGTTCATTCTGCTCGCTTGGGGGCTCGTGCGCATGGGCGCCGACCTGCGCGACGCGGGCGAGACCACCGCGGTGCTCGGGCTGGCCTTCTATCCGGTGGCCTGGGCGCTCGCCGGTGCGTTCCTCGTCTCGTGCCTGAGCCTCGCGCACGATGCACTCACCTGGGAGCCGCGGCGCGATGACTGACGTCGCGACCGGCGTGCTGGCGCTGGCCGCGCTGCTCGTGCTGTTTCTTTCGGGCATCGAGCTCGCGTTCGCGATGACGATCATCGGCTTTCTGTTCTTCGCGTGGTTCCGATCCTTCGACGCGGCGCTGAACCTCATGGCGAAGGACTACTTCGACACGTTCACGTCCTACGGCTTCACGGTCATCCCGCTGTTCGTGCTGATGGGCCAGATCGCCTACAACTCAGGCATGGCCGAGAAGCTCTACCGCACCGCGCGCGGCTTCGTTGGCCACGTACCCGGGGGGCTGGCGCTCGCCACCGTGGTCGGCGCCACGATCTTTAAGTCGATCTCGGGTTCGACGCTCGCCACCGCCGCGACGTTCTCGAGCGTGGCGATTCCCGAGATGGACAAGTACGGCTACGGCCGCAAGCTTTCCACGGGGGTCGTCGCAAGCGTGGGAACGATCGGCATGCTGATCCCGCCCAGCGGCAACCTGATCATCTTCGCGATGATCACCGAGCAGTCCGTGGGCAAGCTGTTCCTCGCCGGAATCGTGCCCGGCGTCATCATCGCGTTTCTGTTCCTGGTCGTCGTCGTCGGCTGGTGCCGCGTCGATCCCGCGATCGCGCCGCGCGGCCCGCGGCTCGACTGGGGCGCGCGCATGAAAGGCGTGCCTTCGGTCATCTGGCCCGCGCTGATCTTCGTCGTCGTCATCGGCGGGCTGCTCGCGGGCGTCTTCACGCCGACCGAGGCCGGCGCGGTCGGATCGATCGCCGTGCTCGTCCTCACGTTCGCCAACGGCGATCTCGGGTCGAAGGACTTCGTTCGCTCGGTCTCCGAGTCGCTGCGCATGGGCTGCATGGTGCTCATGCTGATTGCCGGCTCGGCGGTGCTCGGCCACATGGTCGCGATGTCGAAGATCCCGATGGCGGTCGCGGCCTGGACGCAGGGGCTCGCGATCCCGCCGCTCGTGGTCCTCGGCATGATCGTGCTGATCTACCTGATCGGCGGGTCCTTCATCGACGACATCGCGTTCATGATCCTCGCGACACCGATCTTCTATCCGGTCGTGCTGCAGCTCGGTTTCGATCCCGTCTGGTTCGCGATGGTCATTGCGGTCACGCTGATGATCGGCGTGATCGTCCCCCCCGTGGCCATAGCCGTCTTCATCGTCAAGAACATCACGAAGGAATCGGCCGGCGTCGTCTACAGGGGCGTCGCGCCCTTCCTGATCGCGCTGTTGATCGGACTGGGGCTGTTGTTCGCGTTTCCCGGCATCGCGACCTGGCTGCCGGGCATGTTGATGCCGTAGCGTACGTGTCGCGACATTCAGGTGACGCCCGGGAGCAGCTTTCGCCCGCGAAGCATGCGAACCTGCCAGAATTGCGAGGTTCATTACGCCCAAGCCATTCCCGCCATGTCCGCAAAGCCCGCAAAGTCCCGGAAACCCGTGAAGGCAGGGAAGTCTCGAGCCGCCAAGGCAGCGCCAGCGCCTACCGAGACCGAGCGGCCGAGATCTCGTCGACGGATCGACGTGCCTGCCGATCTGCATGCATTACAGGAACTCATCGGCTACAACTGTCGGCGTGCATATCTCGCTGTGCGCGACCAGGCGATCAAACCGATCGTCGAGAACGGATTGCAGCGCACGTGGTTCACCGTGATGGTGCTGCTGCATCGCAATCCGGGATTGAGCAGTCGCGAGATCTGCTGGGCGCTGGGGGTGCAACCTCCGAATCTTGTCGCATCGATCGCGTCGCTCGAGGAGCATGGCTTGGTCGAGCGGCGTCCGCACTCGGAAGACGGCCGCTCCTTGAGCCTGCGCCTGACCGCAGCGGGTCGCCGGTTGATTACGCGGGTCGAACGGGAGGTCGAACGCGCCGAGCTCCGCGCGACCGCCATGCTCAGTGACGAGGAACGCGACACGCTCACCGACCTGCTGCGTCGGATCTACACCGAACCTCCGGTCGATTGACCAGGTCAACTGAAACGTCGTTCGCTGTAGTCCAGGCCATGAGACGGCCAGTCGTCCCCGGTTGCGGCTGCGTATGTCGTGCCACCGGCAAGCGCTGCCGCCACCAGCACACAACATCCGCCGACTCGTTGGACTCCAGTGACGCCTGCAGACAAACCCTTCGTGCTCACGTCAATCATTCCTCTCGAAAACCATCCGTCCGTCGATGAACGTCTTCTCGACGACGGTCGCCTCGGCGGCTTCCACGTGGCGTGTCGGGTCGTCGCTCAGAACCACGAGATCGGCTACCTTGCCCGGACTGATCGACCCACGATGCGACTCGACGCGAAGCGCACGCGCGGCGTTCGTCGTGAACAGCGCGAGCGCCGCCTCCGGCCGGATCGCCTCTTCCGGGAGAAGACGCTCGCCGTTCTTCGCGCGACGCGAAACCGCCGCGCGGATGCCGGCCAGCGGATCGGGCGGCGCAACAGGAAAATCGGCACTGCCGGCCAGGGCCACCCCGTATCGCTTCAGTGTGGCCAGCGGATACAGGTGGCGCAACTCGCCCGACGGCATCGTGCGCAGATACCGCTCGCCGTGGAAGTACAGGAACGCCGGATGCGTGACCACGGTGATGCCGGCCGCCCCGATGCGTCGTGCGAGATCGGGCGGGCATACCGAGCAATGCTCGATCCGATGCCTGGAGTCCGGGTGCGGGCTGGCCTCGAGCGCCCGCTCGATGGCGATGCATGCCGCTTCGATCGCGGCAGGCTCGACCGCGTGCAGGATCGCCTGGAAGCCGTTGCGATGGATGCGTTCGACCATCGCGTCGAGTTCCCCTTGGCTGGGGCTCAGGCGACCGGTCGTTTCATGAACGAGGATCTTCACCCCGCACGCCGTCGCAAGCCCGTCGTCGTCGGCGAGTCCGGTTGCGTTGTCTGCGAGCGCCTCGAAAGCGCTCCACCCGATGGCCATCTGCACGCGGCTGCGGAGCAGACCGCGCTTGCGCCAGCGGCGAAAGGCGGCAAGCCGCCTGACATCATTGCGCGCCGACGTGTCGTGTACAGACGTGATGCCGACCGAGACCAGTGATTCGCTCGCCAGACCGATCGCGTGGTCGGCCTGTTCGCCGGAGAGCGCCGGCACGATCCGGGCCAGCTCGTCGTGCATGCCGTAGAGCAGCCCTGTCGGTTCACCCGACGCAAGATCGCGGTCGATCATGCCGTCCACCGGATCTCCGGTCTCGTGCGTGATACCGGCCAGCGCGAGTGCTGCGCTGTTCAGCACGTGGGCATGGCCGGAACGGTGGGTGAGGCGCACCGGATTGACGGGGGCAACGGCGTCCAGATCCCAGCGGGTCGGGTGTCGTTTCTCGGCGAGGTGGAACTCGTCGTAGCCGCGTCCGCGGACCCAGGCCGCCGGCATGAGCGAGCCGACCTTTCCCGCGATGCGTCGCTGAATGTCGGCGATCGAGCCAACGGCGCCGGGGCCGAGATCGAGCGTCAGCAGCCTTTCGCCGTAGGCGAAGACGTGGCAGTGCGCATCGATGAAGCCCGGAACGACGGTCTTGCCCGTGCAGTCGATGCGCATCGCCGTATCGAAGGACTTCCACGGATCGGCGGCGACCGAAACCTCGGCGATCCTGCCGTTCCTGATCCGGATCGAGCGGGCGCTCGGCCGTTGCGGATCGAGCGTCACGACATTGGCATTCGCCAGCACCAGATCCGCCGGGCCGCGCTGCGGGTTCACGTATGGCGTACCAGGGAGAAGAACGCAGCGACGGAATCAGATGACGCGCGACAGGAAGGTGCGCAGGCGCTCGGTCCTGGGGGCAGCGAGCGTGGTGTGCGCCGGCCCTTCCTCGACGATCCGCCCGGCTTCCATGAACACCACGCGTGAGGCCGCCTCGCGTGCGAAGCCGATCTCGTGCGTGACGACGATCATTGTCTTTCCGGCGCGTGCGAGGTCTCCGACCACGTCGAGCACCTCGCCGACCAGCTCCGGGTCGAGCGCGCTGGTCGGCTCGTCGAACAGCAGAACGCGGGGCCGCATGGCCAGCGCTCGCGCGATCGCGACCCGCTGCTGCTGACCGCCCGACAGCTGTTGCGGATAGGCCTGTAGCTTGTCGGCGAGCCCGACCCGCCCGAGCAGGTGTCGCGCGCGCTTCGTCGCATCGGAGGGCGAGTCGCCGAGCACCCGGATCGGGCCCTCGATCACGTTCTCCTCGACGGTCAGGTGCGGAAACAGGACGAACTGCTGGAACACCATCCCGAGGTGACGTCGCTGCTGCGCGACGGCGCGCTCGCCGAGCGCGCGCAGATGTCCGCCGTAGCGCCGGTAGCCGAGCAACTCGCCATCGAGATAGATCGCTCCGCCGTCGATCGACTCGAGTTGATGAATGCAGCGAGCCAGCGTCGATTTGCCGGAACCCGAGGGGCCGATGATCGCGACCACCTCGCCTTCGTGCACGTCGAGCGTCACCGAACGCAGCGCCTCGAACCCACCGTAGCGCTTGACGAGCTTGTGTACCCTGACGACGGGTGGGCGCGCCGATTCTGCGGTGACCTGCATCAGGAATCGGCCCGCGGCGCGGAGGTCCTCGAGGCGCTCCTGCCGGCAGTTGTCCAGCGCTGGCCGCGCGAGTAGCGGCGCTCGAGCCGCGACTGGAACACATAGAGCAGCGTAATCAGCACCAGGTACCAGAGTACGGCGACGATGAGCAGTGGAATGACTTCGTAGGTCCGGTTGTAGATCAATTGCACCGAGTGAAGCAGGTCGTTCATCGCGATCACGCTGACCAGAGAGGTGGCTTTCGCCATGCCGATCACCTGGTTGCCGGTGGGCGGGATGATGAAGCGCATCGCCTGCGGCAGCACGATGCGGAAGAAGGACTGGCGCGGTGTCATGCCGAGCGTGCGGGCCGCATCGCGCTGGCGCGGGTCGACCGATAGCAGCCCGGCGCGGACGATCTCGGTCATGTAGGCACCCTCGGCGAGACCGAGCCCAAGCACCGCTGCGAGCATCGGCGTGATCACGTCGTTCGTCTGCCAGGTGGTCCACGGCGGTGCGAACGGCAGGCCGATCGAGATCGTCGGCATCAGATAGGCGAGGTTGTACCAGAAGATCAGCTGTATCAGCACCGGCGTTCCGCGAAAGAACCAGAGATACGCCGACGCCACCCAGCGCCCCGGAGAATAGTCGCTCATCAGCACAACCGCCGTGACCGTGCCGATGACCGAACCGGTGAACATCGCGATCAGCGTCAACATGATCGTCATGCCAAGACCGGCGAGAACGCTCGGAGCGAGGAAGTACCTCGCGACGACGTCCCATTCGAAGCGCGGATTGGTGATCACGAACGCCGCCACCTGCAGTGCGACGAGGCCCAGGGCGAGCGTCGCCAGCCAGCGCAAGGGACCGGCGCTCCGATGCGCGACGGCGGCATCGTCCCGGTCTGGACTCGAGATTGCCGTGGTCGTCGCAGTCATCGGTCGACTCGAAGCGGCGGGTTGCGCGGCATGCTCGCGCCCGCATTACTTCGATGACGGGTTGAGCATCGGCGCCGGTGCCTTCGCCTGTTCGAGGCCGGATTTCGTCAGGATCCGGACGTACTCGCCGGAAGCGAACAACCGTTGCATCGCTTCCAGCAGCACCGGTGCCAGCCCGGACTCCTTCTTCATCACGAAACCGAGGTTCAGGATGCCGAGCGCATCGGTCTGGTCGGTCTGGATGTGGTACCTGCCCGGATTCTGCTGCTGCAGGTACAGCCCAACCGCCAGCTGGCTCGTCGCCGCGTCGGCACGGCCCGACTGTATCGCGAGCACCGCGGCGTTCTGGTCCTGCAGCGGCACGGGTTGTGCCGCAGGCAGGCCCATCGACACGCACCGTTCGGTGACCCGGTTCAGGTAGACCTCGGAAATCGAGCCGGCAGCGAACGAGACGCGCAAACCGCACAGCTCCTCGAGTCGGCTCGTCTTGCGTCCTCCGGCAACCGGAAGAAGGAACGCCGGCTTGCTGAGGAGCCACGTGACGATGTCGTAGCGCATCTCGCGTTCGCGCGTCGACAGCAGCGGGCCGGTGGTGAGATCGTAACGGCCGGTATCGATCCCCGCGAGCACGGCCGGCAGGTTACTGACCGTCACCTGCTCGATCCTTACGCCGAGCAGGGGCTCGAGTGCGCGAGCGAGATCGGTATCGATCCCGGTGATGGTCTTGCCGTCGCTGCCGACGATGCGGTAGGGGGCGAATGAATCGCCCACCATGCGCAGCACGCCCGCCTTGCGGATGCTTTCAGGCAGACGATCGAACAGCAGTGCTTCCCCGGCATCGGCAGCGCCGGCTGATACGAGGGTCAGCACCACGCCGACGATGCCATGACGTGTCCGGTTGATGCTGCGACGCAGCGACCCGGCGAGTCGGGAAAGCGAGGTTGTCATGAAGTCGTCTCCAGTCAAGACACGAGTCTGTCGCCCGCTGGCTTGATGATTATGTAACTTAACCATCTGGGTTTGCAAGTACCTTTCGAACAGCGCCTCGTGACCGCCTTTTTCATCCCGGCGAATTTTCGCTTCCCATCCAACAAATTATGTTTCATAATTAATTGGCACGACTACTGGCGGACCCCTCCGCCGGTGGTAGTCGTGTGCAAAACGATTGCCTGAACGGGCCGAACAACGAGGACAGAGGAGAGCGCATGGACTTGATACGAGAGGGGACAAGGCTTCGCGACGCGTCTCGCACGGGACGGTACACATCCGTGGCGGTAGCGATCGCGGCCGCTTGCGCTGTCGCTTCACCGGCGGCGGCGTTCGAGATCGATACCGGCGGGGAGACGAAGATCCGCTGGGACAACACCTTCAAGTACAGCAACGCGTGGCGGGTCAAGGGGCGTTCGGATGCGCTCGTCGCCGATCCGACGCTCGATGACGGCGACCGGAATTTCGACAAGGGACTGATCTCGAACCGGGTCGACTGGCTCACGGAACTCGATGCCTCGTACCGCAACCTGGGCCTGCGCATCAGCGCGGCGGCCTGGTACGACACGGCGTACAACCGACGCAATGACAATGACTCGCCGTTCACTGCCAATTCGTTCAGCGTTCCCTTCAACCGCTTCACCAGGGATACGCGCGACCTGCACGGGCGCGATGCCGAGGTCCTCGACGCGTTCGTCTCCGGCAATTTCGACATCGGCGGCAGGCGCGGCAACGTCAAGTTCGGCCGGCACTCGTTGCTCTACGGCGAGAGCCTCTTCTTCGGCATGAACGGCATCGCTGCCGCCCAGCAGCCGATCGACGTCATCAAGGCGCTGACGGTCCCGAACACGCAGTTCAAGGAGATCGGCCGCCCGGTCAACCAGCTGTCGGCGCAATGGCAGCTCACGGAGTCGGTGTCGGTCGGCGGCTATTACCAGCTCGAGTGGGAGCGTACGCGCATTCCGGCGGCCGGCAGCTACTTCAGTCCGGCCGATCTCGTCGACGTGGGGGCCGAGCGCATCGTCGCGGCGGCTGTCCCCGGGGTCGGGCCGGTAGCCTCGTTCTATCGCACACGTGACATCGAGGCGCAGGACTCCGGCCAGGGCGGTATACAGCTGCGCTACCGCTCGACCACGCTCGACACGGATTTCGGCTTCTACGCGGTGCGCTACCACGAGAAGGGCTTCAGGGAGTACGTGCGGCCCGGGGCCGGCGTCGGGCCGGGTTCGCCGGCCGACAAGATCGGCGAGTACACGCTCGTCTTCCCCGAGGATATTCGCGCGTACGGCGCGAGCGCGAGCACCTCGATCGGCGACGCCAATGTGGCCGCCGAAGTGTCGATCCGCGACAACGCGCCTCTGGTCAGCCTGACGATGCCCGATTTCACGGGCACCGGAGACAACGACCGCAACCCGCTCTACGCGGTCGGGCGCACGGCGCACGCGCAGGTCTCGATGATCCAGCTGCTCACGCGCTCCTCGCTCTGGGACGGCGCGGTGTTTCTCGGTGAACTGGCCTGGAACCGGACGCTGAGCATCAAGAAGAACGCCGCGGCGCTCGACCCGAACACCAGCCGCGACGCGCTCGGCATGCGTCTGGTCTTCGAGCCGCAGTATTTCCAGGTGCTGGATGGTGTCGACATCTCGGTGCCGATCGGCCTGGGCTACACGTTGTCGGGCAAGTCCTCGGCGGTCGCCGGCTTCGGTGCGCGGCACGGTGGTGACTTCAACATCGGCATCAAGGGCGACTACCTGAAGGCCTGGCAGTTCTCGCTGGCGTACACGCATTTCCTCGGCAGCGAAGCGCCGATCGTGATCGGCGGTATCAAGACCTTCAAGCAGTTCAACAAGGACCGGAACTTCGTGGCATTCAGCCTGTCGCGCACGTTCTGACGGAGAGAGACACTCGATGAAGACGAAGATCACACTGGCACTCTCGGGATACCTCCTGGTGGCCGGGTTCGCCGGCCCCGCGGGTGCGGGCGTCACCGCCGCCGAGGCCGAGGCGTTGAAGGGCAAGCTCACGCCGATGGGCGCCGAGCGCGCCGGCAATGCTGCCGGCACGATTCCGCCCTGGGAGGGCGGCCTGACGACGCCGCCCGCAGGCTACGAGCAGGGCAACCGACGTTTCGATCCCTTCGCCTCGGACAAGCCGATCCTCACGATCACGGCCGAGAACATGTCGCAGCATGCCGACAGACTCTCGGAAGGCGTGAAGGCGATGCTGCAGGCGTACCCGAAGTCGTTCCGCCTCGACGTCTATCCGACGCGGCGTTCGGCGGCGGCTCCGCAGTGGGTCTACGACAACACGCTGAAGAACGCCGTGTCCGCCAAGCTCGAGAACGAGGGCATGACGGTGGCCGGCGCCTACGGCGGCGTTCCGTTTCCGATCCCGAAGACCGGGCTCGAAGTGCGGATGAACCAGATCAGCCGCTGGCGCGGCGAGTCCGCCTTCGCGAAAGTGAAGATCTGGGCCAACACGGCCAACGGGCGCCACGTGCTCGCCAGCGACGCCACCGACGACGCGCAGTTCCCGTACTACTACAAGGAAGGCTCGCGGCAGAGCTTCGAGGGGGTGACGCACTACGCGGTCCTCGTCACGACGGCGCCCGCGTTCCGTGCCGGCGAGGCGCTGCTGCTGCACGACACGCTCGATTTCGCCAAGGGGCGCACGATCTGGCAGTACCTGGCGGGGCAGCGGCGCGTGCGCCAGGCGCCGAACGTCGCGTTCGATACGCCGGACGCCGTCGCGTCGGGGACGAACTTCGCCGACGAGAGCTTCGGCGGCATCGGATCGCCCGAGCGTTACGACTGGAAGCTCGCGGGCAAGAAGGAGATGTACATCCCGTACAACACGAATCGCCTGTTCATGTTCTCCGACGAGGAGTCGATGAGCGCGCACCACCTGAAGCCCGAGCACGTGCGCTGGGAGCTGCATCGTGTCTGGGTGCTCGAGGCCACGCTGAAGGAAGGCAAGCGCCATGCCGTGCCCAGGCGCGTCTACTACATCGACGAGGACAGCTGGGGCACCGCGCTCTACGACGGCTGGGACGCGCAAGGCAAGCTGTGGCGCACGCAGATGCAGCTGCCCTTCGTGGCTCCGGATCTCCCCGCGGTCGTGAACACCTGCACCGGCGTTTTCCACAACCTGCAGACCGGAGCATGGGCGTATCACTGCGCGATGGGCGACGGCGGCAACGACCAGTACCGTCCCACCGAGCGGCGTTCGCACAGCTACTTCACGCCCGACTCGCTGGCCGCGCGCCAGATCCGCTGACGCCCGGCAGCCGTATCGTCGCCGGACCACGCGTTTCTTCGCAGCCGTTCGAACGGACGCGGTCCTCCCCACGCCGGAAGCCGCCGCATGCGCCCGCTCCTCCTCCTCGCGCTCGTCGTGCTGGCGCTGCTTCCGTTTCGACCGCCGCCCGCGCATGCCGCGGGCGGCGGTGGCGACACGCTGGAAGAGGCGGCGGTGCGCAGCCCACACGCGAGCCGGTCGTTGCTGGTGGGCGCCGCACGGGCCGGCGGCACGCTGGTGGTCGCCGGCGAGCGCGGCCATATCCTGTACTCGGACGACGGGGGTAACCACTGGCAACAGGCCGAGGTTCCCGTATCGGTGACCTTGACGGCGCTGTGCTTTGCCGACGCACGCACCGGTTGGGCCGTCGGTCACCGCGGCGTCGTGCTGAAGAGCATTGACGCCGGACGCAGCTGGACGCGACAGCTCGACGGCCGACGACTGAACGAGCTCGTGCTCGATGCAGTCGGCAGCATGCCTCGGCTCGTCGCCGAGGCGCGCCGATTCGCCGAGGACGGCGCCGACAAGCCGTTTCTCGACGTCGTCTGCACCGACGAAAACCGCGTCGCGGCCATCGGAGCCTACGGTCTCGCCGTGAAGTCGTCCGACGGCGGGAAGACCTGGGCGGCGATCGCGGATCTGATGACGGTCTCGGACCTGCGTCATCTCAACGCGGTGGTCGCCATCGACGGAACGTTCGTGCTCGCCGGGGAACAGGGCGCGCTCTATCGGGCGTCCGCCGACTGGACCCGCGTCGAGAAGCTCGACGAACCGACCTCGGGCAGCTTCTTCGACGTCGTGGCCACGCCGGCCGGCACGCTGGTGGCGCTGGGCCTGCGCGGCAATCTGTTCCGCTCGGTCGACCATGGGGCGACGTGGACGCGTGTCGAGGTCGGTTCGACGCTGAGCTTCAATGCCGGCATCGCGCGCTCCGACGGGTCCGTGCTGCTGCTCGACGAGGCGGGCGGCGTCTGGCGCAGCACCGATGATGGCCGGCGCTTCGCTCGCGCGCAGATGCCCGGCGCCTTTCCGTTCTCGGCCTTAGTGCAAGCGGGCGACGGGAAAGTCCTGGCGGTGGGCGCGCGCGGCCTGAAATGGATCGAGCCGGTCGGTTCGACGCCGCCCTGAGCGAAAGACTGACGGACTCTCGCATGAGCATGCCGACCATGCCGGAGCGCTTCGAGGTCGTCTCGAGCCTGGACCGGTTCGATCGCAGCTCGGGCAACCGCCTCGAACGGTTGTTGTTCAATCATCGCGTGCTCGTCGTCGGCGCGTGCGTGGTTCTCACGCTGGTACTGGGCCTGGCCGCCACGCAGCTGCGCCTGAATGCGAGCTTCCTGAAGACGATTCCGACCGGGCATCCGTTCATCGTCAATTACCTGGCCAACGAGAGCGACCTGAAGGGGCTGGCGAACGCGCTGCGCATCGCGGTCGAGGCGCCGGAGGGCAGGGACATCTTCGATGCCGGGTACCTCGAGATCCTGCGTCGCATCAACGACGAGGTCTATCTGATCCCGGGCGTTGACCGCGCCTATGTGAAGTCGCTCTGGATGCCGGCCACGCGCTGGACCGGCATCACCGAAAACGGGTTCGACGGAGGCCCGGTGATCGCCGACGGCTACGACGGCTCGGCGCAGAGCCTGCGCACGGTGCGTGCGAACGTGGAACGCTCGGGTGAGATCGGCCAGCTCGTGGCGCCCGACATGCGATCGAGCATCGTCTACGTGCCGCTGATCGACGTCAACCCTCAGACCGGTGAGACACTCGACTACAAGGCGCTTTCCACCGCCCTCGAAGCCATCCGCGCGAAGTACGAAGCCGAGGGCGTGCGCGTGCACATCACCGGCTTCGCCAAGATCATGGGCGACCTGATCGAGGGACTCGAGGCCATGCTCGGCTTCTTCGCGGCCGCGGTGCTCATCACGGGCGTGCTGCTGTTTCGCTTCACGCGCTGTCTGCGCAGCACTCTGCTCGTGCAGGTCTGCACGCTGGTCGGCGTGACCTGGCTGCTCGGGCTCCTGCCGCTGCTCGGCCACGAGCTCAATCCGTACTCGATCCTGGTCCCGTTCCTCGTCTATGCGATCGGCGTGAGCCATGGCGCGCAAAAGATGAACGGCATCATGCAGGACATCGGGCGGGGCACGCACCGGCTGGTCGCGGCGCGCTATACGTTCCGCCGCCTCTTCACGGCCGGCGCCACCGCGCTGTTCGCCGACATGGCCGGCTTCGCGGTGCTGCTGCTTATCGACATCCCGGTCATTCGCGACCTGGCGCTCATCGCGAGCATCGGCGTGGGCATCCTGATCTTCACGAATCTGGCGCTGCTGCCCGTGCTGCTCTCGTACACCGGCGTCTCGCCCGTCGCCGCACGTCGGAGTCTGCAGAACGAGGCCGACGGCGCGCCGAGCGAATACGCGTCCGCGCACGGTGTTCACCAGTGGATCGCACATCCGTTCTGGCGCGTGCTCGTGTCCTTCACGACACCATCGAGGGCGCGCGCGGCGATCGCCTGCGCGGCGGTACTCGCCGCAGCGGCCTTCGCGGTGAGCACGCAGCTGCGGATCGGCGACCTCGATCGCGGTGCGCCGGAGCTGCGCGCGGACTCGCGCTACAACCGCGACAACGACTTCGTCGTCCGCAACTACCAGGCGAGCAGCGACACCTTCGCGATCATGGTGAAGACGCCGCTCGACACCTGCGCGCGCTACGAGACGCTGCGCAAGGTCGACGAGCTCGAATGGATGCTGCGCCAGGTGCGCGGCGTGGAGGGAACCCACTCGGTGGCGGCGCTGGCGCGCCTCATGAGCGTGGGCATGAACGAGGGCAGCCTGAAGTGGGGCGAGCTGGTCCCGAACCAGCACGCGATCAATCTCGCCGCCTCGCGTGCGCCGCGGGAGCTGCTGAACCCCACCTGCGACGTCCTCGTCGTCTACGCCTATCTCCAGGATCACAAGGCCGACACGCTGGCCGGCGTCGTCGCCGCGGTGCAGGCGTTCGCCGCGGCCAACGACGACGAGCACGCGAGGTTCCTGCTCGCGGCGGGCAACGCCGGCATCGAGAGCGCGACCAACATCGTCGTGAAGGAAGCGAACATACGGATGCTGGTCGGCGTCTACGTCATGGTGACGCTGCTGTGCCTGATCGCGTTCCGCTCCTGGCGCGCCGTGCTCTGCGCGGTGCTGCCGCTGGCGTTGACCTCGGTGATGGCCGAGGCGCTGATGGTCGCGCTGGGCATGGGCGTGAAGGTCGCCACGCTGCCGGTCATCGCGCTGGGCGTGGGGATCGGCGTCGACTACGCGCTGTATGTCCTGAGCGTCACGATGTCGTGGCTCAAGCAGGGAGCGACGCTCGCCCAGGCGTACTACCGGGCGCTGCTGTTCACCGGGCGCGTCGTCGTCTTCACCGGCGTCACGCTCTCGCTCGGCGTGCTCACGTGGGTGCTTTCGCCGATCAAGTTCCAGGCCGACATGGGGATCCTGCTGACGTTCATGTTCCTGTGGAACATGCTGGGCGCGCTGATCCTGATTCCTGCGCTGGCCTGCTACCTGGTGCGCCCGGTCGCGACGGTGTGGGTCACGCCCGCGCCGGCCTGACGCAAGACAGATTCTGAAATTCGAAGGGAGTCATCGATGGACAGCTACAGGATGTGGATCGGCGGCGAGTGGCTCGAAGCCGAATCGAGGAAGACGTATCCGGTCTTCAACCCGACCACCGGCGAGGAGATCGCGCGGCTCGCGATGGGCGGCCTTCCGGAGGTCGAGCGTGCCGTGCAGGCCGCGCACCGCGCCTTCGCCGGCTGGTCGCGCGCGCCGCAGGCCGAACGATCGGGCGCGCTGAACCGCATCGCCGCGCTGATGCGCGAGAACGTCGACGAGCTCGCCCGCATCGAGACGATGGAGCACGGCATGCCGATCGAGGCGGCGAAGAAGGTCATCACCTTCGCCTCGCACGCGATGGAGTTCAACGCCGCGGCGGCCCGGTCGCTGCGCGGCGAGGTGATCCATGCGTTCCCGAACACCGTCACCTATCTCGAGCGCGAGCCGGTCGGCGTCTGCGCGCTGATCACGCCGTGGAACGTGCCGCTGTTCATGATCTGCGCGAAGGTCTCGCTCGCGCTGGCCACCGGCAACACCTGCGTGGTGAAGCCGCCGAGCATCAACTCGCTGATCGCGGTCCGGTTCGCGGAGATCCTCGAGAAGGCGGTCCTGCCCCCGGGCGTGGTCAACGTGCTCACGGGGCCGGGCGGCAGCGTGGGCGACGCGCTCGCATCGCACCCGCTGGTGAACCTCGTCGGCATGACGGGCAGCAGCGAGACCGGCAAGCGGATCATCGCCTCGTCGAGCCGGTCGATCAAGCGCCTGGTGCTCGAGCTCGGCGGCAAGAACCCGGTGATCCTCCTCGAGGACGCCGATCTCGATCATGCCGCCGAGGTGCTCGCGCATCACCAGTTCTTCAACAGCGGCATGACCTGCGGGTCGCCGGGCCGCTACTACGTGCATCCGGCCGTGCACGATGCCTTCGTCGAGAAGCTGGTCGCGCGCGCGAGGAAGGTCGTCGTCGGCGATCCGGCCGACCCGCGCACGACGATGGGACCCGTGGTCAGCGCCGAGCACCGCGACAAGGTCGAGGCCTACATCGCCTCGGGCATCGAGCAAGGCGCGAAGCTCGTCTGCGGAGGCGAGCGGCCGACGGCGCCGCCGCTGGACCGGGGATGGTTCGTGATGCCGACGGTGTTCATCGGGGTGACGCAGGACATGACGATCGCTCGCGAGGAAATTTTCGGTCCCGTGGCGTGCGTGATGAAGTACTCGCCGTCGGACGACGTCGTGGCGCTCGCCAACGACAACGTCTACGGGCTGTGCGCATCGGTATGGACGAAAAACCTCGCGAAGGGGCTGAAGTACGGGTACGAGCTGCGCGTCGGCTCCTTCTGGGTGAACCAGCACAACCATCTCGCGCCGGAGATTCCGTGGGGCGGCATCAAGGACAGCGGCATCGGCAAGGAGGCCTCGATCGAGGGGCTCAAGGAATTCACGCAGATGAAGCTGATGTCCTACGAACTCCGCGGATGACGCGACGTGGGGGGCGATGCGCCATGCACGGAACGGGTCGAAGGGTTAGGGAGCGAAGCGGATGACCGGTGAACCAAGGATGTGGATCGGCGGCGAATGGGTCGGTGCCGGGTCGGGCAAGACTCTCACGGTCGTCAATCCGAGCACCGAGGAAGCGCTGGGGGGTGTGCCCCTGGCCGGAGAGGCCGACGTCGATCGTGCCGTCGCGGCGGCCTGCCGTGCGTTTCCCGCGTGGTCGCGCACGCCGCAGGCAGAGCGATCGAGGAAGCTGATGCAGTTCGCCGTACGCATCCGCGAGCAGGCCGACGAGATCGCGCGCCTCGAGTGCCTCGAGCACGGCACACCGCTCGCCGACGCGAAGCATATCGTCATGTGGGCGGCCGAGATCGTCGAGTACACTGCCTCGGCCGCGCGCGCGCTGATGGGTAGCCACGTACCGACCAGACCCGGCGTCGTCGCATATCTGCAGCGGGTGCCGGTCGGCGTCTGCGCGCTGATCACGCCGTGGAACGTTCCGTTCATCATGATGGCGGTGAAGCTCGCGCCGGCGCTCGCCACGGGCAACACCTGCGTGATGAAGCCGCCGAGCATCAACTCGCTGACGGGACTCGCGTTCGCGCGGCTCGTCGCCGAACTGGATCTGCCGCCGGGCACGGTAAACGTAGTCACCGGCCCCGGATCGAGCATCGGACACCGGCTCGCCTCGCATCCGGACGTGGATCTCGTCGGCTTCACGGGCAGCACCGAAACGGGACGCTCGATCATGGCAGCCGCGAGCTCGACGATCAAGAAGCTCGTCATGGAGCTCGGCGGCAAGAATCCCTTCATCCTCCTGGAGGATGCCGACGTCGACGAAGCCGTGCGCGTGCTCGTCGGCCGCCAGTACAACAACAGCGGGCAGCACTGCTCGGGCGTGGGCCGCTACTACGTGCACGAGCGCGTGTACGACGAATTCCTCGAGAAGTTCGTTGCGGCCAGCTCGGCGGTAGTGGTCGGCGATCCGCTCGACCCGCGCACGACGATGGGGCCGGTCGTGAGCGCCGAGCATCGCGCGCACATCGAGCGCCTCGTCGAATCGGCGATCGCCGAAGGGGCGCGGCTGGTGCTGGGCGGGCGGCGCCCGACGCAGCCGCCACTGGATCGCGGCTACTACGTGATGCCCACGGTGATCGCCGACGTCACGCAGCAGATGACGATCGCGCGCGAAGAGGTGTTCGGTCCCGTCGCCTGCATCATGAAGTTCCGCGACCACGACGACATCGTCGCCATGGCGAACGACACACGTTACGGCCTGTGCGCGGGTTTCTTCACTCGGGACGTGTCCCGGGCGCTGCGCTTGGCCGGCGAGATCCGCACCGGCTCGGTGTTCGTCAACACACACATGCTTACGCCCGAAATGCCGTGGGGAGGCGGCGTGAAGCAGAGCGGTCTCGGCAAGGAAGGATCGATTGCAGGAATGGAGGAGTTCACGGAGCTCAAGCTGGTCTGCATCGAGGTGGGCGCCGGCCAATAATTGCCAGCGGCGGTACCGGTCGCAAGATCGGCGAAACGACGGTTTTCGCGCCGCCGAGGCGAGCGTTCGCTTGTTGGGGCCGTCGTATCGCCCCGGCGGGAACGTATACTTGATTCGCCGATCGTGTATCTGCCTGTCTGTCGCGCCGTACCCGACACATGACCCGCTATCGCGCTGCCCGCGTCGACGCCTGCCTGGATGTCGAATGCCGTGAAGCGGCCGGCGGCATCCGGCTGCTGCGCTCGCCGGTGCCGCTGCAGCCGTTTCCCGACCGGCTCACCGACCGGCTCGAGCACTGGGCGCGCGAGGCGCCCGCCCGCACGCTGGCGGCACGCCGCGAGCACGGCGGCGACTGGCGTCACGTCAGCTACGCGCAGATGGTGGCGCGCGCCCGCGCGATCGGCCAGGCGCTGGTCGATCGCGGACTGTCGCCGCAGCGCCCGGTCGCGATCCTCTCCGGCAACGACCTCGAGCATCTGGCGCTCGCGCTGGGCGCGATGTGGGCCGGCGTGCCCAGCGCGCCGGTGTCGCCCGCCTATTCGCTGCTGTCGCAGGACCACGGCAGGCTGCGCCACATTCTCGGCACGTTGACGCCGGGGCTGGTGTTCGCGTCCGGCCCCGAATACGCGCGGGCGATCCGCGCGGTGGTCGATCCCGACGTCGAGCTGGTGCTGGCCGACGGGTGCGTCGACGGGCGCGTCGTCACCCCGTTCGACACCTTGCTCGCCACCGTGCCGCGCGCCGGCGTCGATGCCGCGCACGCGCGGGTCGGGCCCGACACGATCGCCCGGTTCCTGTTCACCTCCGGCTCGACGCGCGCGCCCAAGGGCGTGATCAACACGCACCGCATGCTGTGCGCCAACCAGCAGATGATCCGCCAGGGCATGGCCTTTCTCGCCGACGAGCCGCCGGTGCTGGTCGACTGGCTGCCGTGGAACCATACCTTCGGCGGCAACCACAACGTCGGCATCGCGATCTACAACGGCGGCACGCTGTACATCGACGACGGCAAGCCGACCCCGCAAGGCATCGGCGAGACGCTGCGCAACCTGCGCGAGATCTCGCCGACCGTGTATTTCAACGTGCCCCGAGGCTTCGAGGAGATCGTCGCGGCGATGCGCGACGACGCGGTGCTGCGCGCGTCGCTGTTGCGGCGCGTGAAGGCATTCATGTTCGCGGGCGCCGGCCTGTCGCAGCCGGTCTGGGACGAACTCGACCGTCTCGCCGAACAGGCCGTCGGCGAGCGCATCCCGATGATCACCGGCCTGGGCATGACCGAAACCGCGCCGTCGTGCACCTTCGCGTTGCGCGCCGGCGCGGTGCGCTCGGGCCACGTCGGCCTGCCGTGCCCGGGCGTGGAGGTGAAGCTGGTGCCGCTCGACGGCAAGACCGAGATCCGCTTCCGCGGCCCCCACGTCATGCCCGGCTACTGGCGCCTGCCCGAGGCCAGCGCCAGCGCCTTCGACGAGGAGGGCTACTATCGTACCGGCGACGCCGTGACGTGGGTCGACCCGGCCGACCCGCGACAGGGGCTGGTGTTCGACGGGCGTATCGCCGAGGACTTCAAGCTTGCCACCGGCACCTTCGTCAGCGTCGGCCCGCTGCGCGCGCGCATCCTCGCCGCCGGGGCGCCGTACGTGCAGGATGCGGTGATCACCGGCATCGACCGCGACGAAGTGGGCATGCTGGTCTTTCCGCGGCTGGACGAGTGTCGTTCACTGGCCGGGCTGCCACTGGAGGCGGCGCCCGCCGACGTGCTGCGCCATCCGGCGGTGCGCGCGGTGTTCCAGGCGCTGCTCGACCGCCTGTGGCGCGAAGGCACCGGCAGCGCGAGTCGCGTCGCGCGTGCGCACGTGATGGCGGCCGCGCCGTCGATCGACCGCGACGAGATCACCGACAAGGGTTCGATCAACCAGCGCGCCGTGCTGCGCAACCGCGCGGCGCTGGTCGAGGCGCTGTACCGGGCCGCGGGCGACGACGCAGACGAGGTGCTGCGCCCTACAACAGCGCCTTGGGCAGGAACAGCACCGTCTCGGGAAACACCCACATCAGCGCCAGGCACGCCGCGTACGCCAGCATGAAGTACATGACGCCGAGGAAGATCACGTGGATCGGCACGTCGGGTGCCAGCCCGTTGACGATGAACACGTTCACGCCCACCGGCGGCGTGACCGCACCCATCGTGGTCACCACGGTCAGGACGATCGTGAACCAGGTCGGGTCGTAGCCGAGCGCCGCGGCCATCGGGAAGAAGATCGGCACCGTCACCACCAGGAAGCCGAGCGCGTCCATCAGGCAGCCGCCGATCAGGTAGATCAGGACCACCACCATCATGATCGTGAACGACGGCACCGGCAGCGCGGCGGCCCAGTCGGCCAGCTCGAACGGCAGCCGCGAGACGGTCAGGAAGCGGCCGAACAGCACGGCGCCGGTGATCAGCAGCACCACCATTGCCGAGATGCGCAGCGTCTCCGAGGCCGACAGCACGATCTCCTTCAGCGACAGGCGGCGGCGCGCCAACCCGATCACCAGTGCGCCGAAGGCGCCGGCTGCGCCCGCCTCGGTGGGCGTGAACCAGCCGACGTAGAGCCCGCCGATCACGAGCACGAACAGGATCAGCGTCTCGATGACGCCCGACAATGACGCGAGCTTCTCGCGCAGGCTGGTGGCCGGCCCCGGCGGGCCGAGCGCGGGCTTGCGCAGGCACATCGCCAGCACGGTCGCGAGGAACAGCACGGTCAGGATCAGTCCGGGAACGATGCCGGCGAGGAACAGCCGCAGCAGCGACTGCTCGGTCTGAACCGCGATCACGATCATCACGACGCTGGGCGGAATGACGACGCCGAGCGTGCCGCCCACGGCCACCGCGCCGGTGGCGAGCGCGCTGTCGTAGCCGTAGCGGCGCATCGCCGGCAGCGCGATCGTGCCCATCGTCGCCGCAGTCGCCGAGTTCGAGCCGCAGATCGCCGAGAAGCCGGCGCAGGCGGTGATCGTGGTGCAGGCCAGCCCGCCCGGCATGCGTCCGAACCACTTGTAGGCCGCGTCGTAGAGCCGCTCGGTGATGCCGGCGCGATAGGCGAACTGGCCCATCAGCACGAACAGCGGCACGACGCTCAGCCCGTACGACGAGAACTGCTCCCAGACATTGGTCGACAGCAGGTGGGTCGCGGCCGGCACCGACAGCAGGTAGGCATTGCCGAGCACGCCGGCCAGCAGCATCGCGAAGCCGATCGGCATGCCGAACAGCATCAGCGCGAACATGAGCACCAGGCCGATGACGGCGATCGTGACCGGGTCCATCGTTGTCCTTGTTCTTGCGGATCGCGCAGCCGCTCAACGATGCTGTCGCAGCATCGTTCGCAGGCGTGTCGCCGATTTCAGGAGCTCCACCAGCAGCGCGAGCGTCAGCCCGGCCGCGCCCGCGGCGACCACGTAGACCCACGGATAGACGATCGCCTTGAGCGTTTCCGACAGCGAGCCGGTCTCGTGCAGCACCCGGCCATAGCGCGCGAGGTACCAGGCCACCGCCGCGAACAGCAGCAGCGCGAGCAGGGTCATGACGAGCTCGATGGCGGTGCGTGTGCGCCCCGCCAGGCGCGTCGTCAGCAGGTCGATCGCGACGTGGCCGCGGTGCCGCTGCGTATAGCCGAGCGCCAGCGCCATCGCCGCCGCCGACAGCCAGCCGATGATTTCGTAGGAGCCGGCCACCGGGCGCCCGAGGCCGCGCAGCACCATGTCGGCGACGGTGAACAGCATCATCGCCATCAGGGCCAGCCCGGCGGCCCAGGCCAGCGCCGCGTTCAGCCACTGGTCGAGTCGCTCCAGCGTGCGCATGCCAAGGCGTCCCGCTTCAGCGCTTCATGAACTGGTCGCGCAACTCGCGCACCCGGGCGAGATACTTCTCGGCCGGCAGGCCCTTGGCGCTCATCTCCTTGATCCACTCGGCCTGCATCGGGGCCAGCTTGGCGTCCCAGGATGCGCGCTCCTGCGGCGACAGCGGGACGATCTGCAGCTTGTGTTCGCGCTTGGCCCATTCGAGCGCGCCGCCGACGTTCTGCTTGTCGTGGTACTGGCCGGTCCAGACTGCCATTTCGGGGCCGAGGTCCTCGATCACCTTCTTCACGTCGGCGGGCAGCGCATCGAAGCGCTTGCGGTCCATCACCGCGGCGAAGGTCACCACCACGGTCGGGTAGTCGGTCACGTACTTCAGCGTTTCGGCCAGCTTGAAATCCTGCAGCACTTCGCGCGAGGTCATGGTGCCGTCGATCACGCCGGTCTGCACCGACTGCGGTACCTCGGGCATCGGCATGCCGACCGGCGCCGCGCCCAGCGCCTTGAGCACCGGCACGCCGGTGCCGGCGGCGCGCAGCTTCATGCCGGCCAGCTCGGCCGCGCTGCTGGCCGGCTTGCGCGACTGGATGTAGCCGGGTTCGGTGGTGAACATCGCGATCACCTTGAAGTTCTCGAACTCCTTCGGCTGGAACTCGCGCGTGATCTCCCACAGCACGCGGCTGGCCACCGTGGCGTCGGGAAAACCCACCGGCAGCGAGATGCCCGACGTGAGCGGAAAGCGCCCCGGGTCGTACGACGGTGCGCCCAGGCCGATGTCGGCCACGCCCTTGCTGACCCCGTCGTACATCTCGCGTGCGCCCAGCAGCGTGCCGGCCGGGAAGGTCTTCACCGCCACCTTGCCGTTGGTGCGCTTGCTGACTTCTTCGGCCCAGTGGGCCATCTGCCTGCCGGGGAAGGTGCCGGCCGGCGCGAAGAACGCATAGGTGAGGTTGATCTCGGCCGCTCTCGCGAGCGGCGGGGCGGCCAGCGCGGCGGCGCCGGCCAACAGCGACGCGATCGCGCCCGTACACGCGAAGCGAGACGCAAAGCGGGACGCGAACATCGAGAGCGACTTCAAGCGGTTCATGGCTTCACCTCACTGTTGTCGGGTCGTGGCTGCGGGAATCACCAGGTCGAGGCCTTCGAGCGTGCCCGACCGTACGCGCGCGCGATCGTGGTTGGGCGTGTGCGGGAACGGGCGCGTCGCGTCGAAACCGACCTTGGCGCCCAGATAGTTCGGGAACGACGGATTGAGCCCGTGCCCGAACACGTTGTCGACGACCATGATTCCCTTCACCGGATCGAGCCGCGTGGCCATCGCCCACTCGATGTCGGCCGGATCCCGGATGTCGACATCGTCGTCGACGACGGTGACCATCTTCAGCGGCGGAAACGCCGCGAACGCCGCCATCAGCGCCTGCTTCGACCAGCCGGCGCGCTTCTGCGCGATCTGCACCACCGCGTGGTAGAAGCCGCAGCCG
>JAHDYE010000003.1:0-19308 GCA_023383035.1 Burkholderiaceae bacterium
CCATCACCCAGTCTTCGGCGGCGCCGGTGCCGCCGGGGCCGCGCGGGTTGGGGTAGTACAGGTGCGGGCCGTTGGAGGTGCGATCGCAGGTGATGGCCAGCGCCGTGGAGGCCATGCCGAGCTCGATCTCCTGGGCCGCGGCCAGCAGCGTGCGCACGCCGGTGGCGCAGGCCTGCATGAGGGTGGGGCCGCCGATGTGGCCGGCGCCGATGAGCCCGGCCAGCCACGGCAGGCCGTAGAAGCAGTGGGGTTGGGGCACGGAGAGGCCGAGCGCGCCGTAGTCGAAGACCTTGGGGTCGATGTGGCGCTTGGCCAGCTCGGCGCGCGCGACGTGCGCGGCGAACTCGATGCTGTGCAGGTTGGCGAAGCTGCCCTGCCAGCGCGCGAACGGCGTGCTCCAGTAGGCTCCGTAGGGAATCCGGGCTTTCAGCGTCATGTGCGTTCCGACGGGTTCGAACCTGAAATCAGGGGAGGGTGACCGTGGCGGTACCCGACTGCAGGGTCTCGCCTTTCTGGTTGGTCGCCGCGATCGCGAGATCGACCAGGTTGCGTCCCGCTTCGACGCGCTTGCCGACGACTTTTCCGGAGCACGTGATCACGTCGTCGGGGAACGCCATGCCGATGAATCGCGCGGAGAAGCTCAGCACCTGTCGTCTCGGCACCCACCGCGTGAGCAACTGCCCGAGGAAACCCATGGTCAACATCCCGTGCGCGATGACGCCGGGCAGGCCGCCGAAGCGGGCTGCCGCATCGTCGACGTGGATCGGGTTGTGGTCGGCCCCCGCGCTGGCATAGAGGGCGAGCTGCAGGCGGCTGATGGCCGGCTTCACGAGCGGCGGCAAATCGTCGCCGACGGACACCTGTTCGAATCGGAGCATCCTGGCCTCGGGTGGGGAGTTTGGGTCTGCGTTCAATTGCGCACGACGATCGTCGTACGCAGATCGCAGACCGGTTCGCCGAGTTGATTCGTGCAGGCGATTTCGCAGACGATGAACTCGAGCGCGCCGTTCTTCTTGTCGTAGACATCGACGATGCGCTGGCGGCCGTTCAGGACATCGCCGGCACAGAGGTCGCCGTGCCAGACGAACGACTGCTCGCCGTGCATGGTGCGCCGCTTGTCGATGCCGAGTTCGTCCAGGATCATGAACGACTGGTTGCGTTCCATGATTGCCGCGAACGGGAAGGTGGGTGGTACCGCGAGCGAGCGGTAGCCGGCCGCGCGCGCCGCCTGTTCGTCGAAATAGATGGGATCGGTGTCGCCGATGGCTTCGGCGAAGCTGCGCACCCAGCGCTTCTCGACCTCGACGCTGAACGCGGGGTATTCGCGTCCGACGATGCTGCGATCGATCATCGGACATCCTCCTTTCCGGATTGCGAGTCGCCTTCGTCGAGGCCGACTGCGGCGATGTAGGCGCGCTTGGCGCCGGCGAGGTGCTCGAGCATGGCCTGCGCAGCGGCCTCGCTGTCGCCGAGCCTGAGGGCCGACATCACGCGTTCGAGGTTGCGCAGCACGATGGCCCGGATCCCGGGATTGCCGAGCGTGAGCGCGCGCACGTGCTGCATGTGATCGGCATGCAGGTCGATGACCTTCACCAGGCGTTCGTTGGTGACCAGCGCCAGCCACGCGGCGCGAAACCTCGCGTTGGCCTCGCGAAAGGCCTTCACGTCGCCCGACCGATCGGCGGCGACCGTGGCGGCCATCGCCGCTTCGATCGGGGCGCGCACCACCGGATCGACCGTGCGCGCAGCGATCGAGCGAATGGCCTCGGGTTCGACCAGGAAACGGATCTGATAGATGTCGTCGAGGTCCTTGCGGGTCAGCTCGGGTGTCATGAAGCTGCGCCTGCCCTGAACGAGGAGCCCCTCGTTGGCCAGCCGGGTCAGCGCTTCGCGTACCGGTGTGCGGGAAACGCCCATCTGCTCCGCGAGCTGGGCTTCGTGGAATGACTCTCCTCCGGCTACGGAGCCGTGCCGCAAATGGCTTCGCAGCGTCTGGTAGACCTGATCGCCCAGCGTGGGAGCGCGATCGACGACTGGAAATGGCATGAGTTGAAGCCTCACGACGAGCACCGAATTTCATAATACCGTATCTTCAAATACAGTATACATAAATACTGTATACATTCGTCACGCCGGATGCAACCACCTTTTTTCTGAGGCGCCCTGACGGAACTGCCCGACACGGGAGGTTTCAGAGGCGCAGCTCGCCCTGAGCATTCCGCGGCGGATGCGCGCCCGCCGCCGCCGCCATGGCCAGGGGGCGCCATGTATTCGCGGCAGGGTATGGTCGAGATCGGTGCTGCGCAGGCTGCCGCCGAGTGAGGCGGAAACGGCGCAGTCTCCGAGGGCAGGCGTTCAGGATCGCGACTTTCGCCTGAGGGCGCTTCGATGCTCCGTTGCAGGGCCATCGAGCACGAGCGACCGCTGCTTCGCATAGAACGAAGTCGCCGCGTCGCGCAGGTTCACGGCCATTCGTTCGCGCACGAGTTCCGGATCTCCGAGCAGGAACGCCTCCAGGACCTGTCGGGTATTGACGAGCGACAGTTCGCGCAACTCGGGCTCGCGCAGCGTCGCCAGGCGGACGGCTTCAACGTGATCGCGCAGCCGGGTGATCATCTGCGCCATGTGCGGGTTGGGTACCATGCCGACCCAGGCGGTGCGGAATGCCCAGTTCGCTTTCATGTATTCGACGATGTCGTCGGCGCGGTGGGCCTTCTCGGCGTCGGCCGCGGCGACGCGCATCCGGGAGAGTCCTTCGACCGACGCATTCCTGCAGGCGGCGGCGCCCGCCGCAGGCTCCAGCAGCAGCCTGATCTCGAAGATGTGGGCGATGTCGGCCGGGGAGAATCGACGCGGCGTGAAGCCGCGCGACGTACCCTCGAGAAATCCTTCGCTCTTGAGTTGCAGCAGCGCCTCGCGCACCGGCATTCGCGACACGTTCAGTGACGAGGCGATTTCGTGATCCAGCAGACGATCCTCGGGGCCGATCTCGCCGCGCTGCATCCGGTCGCGCAGCAGCCGGTAGATGCGCTCGCGGATGCTGAGCTTGGGCGTGGCGGCGTTGCGTGTCCCGGCCTTGCGCGTCGCGGTCACGATGCTCGGCGCTCCTCCGCGCGTGATGCGTCGGCATCGACGCGGGCAGCGGCCGGCACGACGCGGAAGATGCAGCGATCGACACCTTGCTGGGCAGCGCAGCACGCCTCGACGACCGAGGCCGGTTGCCCGAAAACGAGCGTGCCGACGGCCTGCAGCATGCCGACGATGGCGTGACAGACGGGATCGGGGGCGGGGCCGAACCCTTCCGCGAACGGGCTGTTCTCCACCGTCACTTCGATCGCTTCGCCGTCGTGCGCGATGACGCGCCAGCAGCCCCAGCCGAGTTCGCGTGAATACCGGGCGATCGTCTCGAGCAGTTCCTGCGGCCGGTTGCCACCCGCTTCGAGATAAGCTTTTGCCGATCGTCCGCCGTGCTTTCCGACCGACGCGGCGAAAGCCTCCATCGCCGGACCGCGCAGTTCGGCCGGCATCTCGCGAAAGATGCCCATCAGCACGTCGGCCCGCAGCATCAGGTAGCGGCGGTCGCCGTCCATGATCGCTCCGCGCGGGGCGACCCATTCCATTCGTCCGATCAAAGTGCCGGCGTCCGGTCGGCGATGCGGCGTGTCATTCATGGCGTGCGCTCAGAGATATACTCGAATCCATACAAATAAGTATATGATAAATATGAATAAAATTCAGATATATAGGGGGCGTTGACCGAATTTATCAATGAAAAGTATACTTTTTGTACTTCGAGCAGGCCGAAGCAACGGACGCCATCGGCCGCAGATTCGATGTCCGAGAGGGGGAGGGTAGCGTGAACAGTATTCTGCATCGATGGCTGGCCGGCCTGTGCGCAGTGCTGGCGATGTCCGGGGCGGCTTCGCCGGCCCGGGCACAGGCGCAGGGCGGTCCTGCCGAGCTGCGAATCGCCTATCCGGTCGACATTCCCTCCTGGGACCCCACTTCGGTCACGTTTCCGGCCGGGCAATCGATCTACAAGACGGTCTTCGACTCCCCGCTGCACATGGGGGACGGATCGAAGGTCGAACCGGCGCTGATCAGGGAATGGCGCTGGATCGATCAGTCGGCGCAGAAACTGCAGGTCGTCCTGCAGGAGAACGCCGTGTTCCACGATGGCACCCCGGTGACCGCCGAGGATCTCGAGTTCACCTTCGATCGTGCCCGTGCCAGCAAGCAGATCGCCCTCGGGGCGATGATGCCGACCGTCGCGGGCATCGAGGTGCAGGGGCCGAAGACCGCGGTCATCAGCTTCTCCAAGCCGACGCCGGCCGCACCGAAGTTCCTCGCGTTCCTGTCGGCCTACATCCTTCCGAAAGCCTATTTCGAGCGCGTCGGGCCGCAAGGTTTCCTGGAGAAACCGGTCGGTGCCGGACCGTATCGGGTCGTCGAGTACCAGCGCGGATCGCGCATCGTCCTCGAAGCCTTCGATCGCTACTGGCGCGGTGTGGCGCCGATCAGGCGCGTGACGATCGAGATCGTCACCGATCCGTCGGCGCGGGTCGCCGCGCTCGAATCCGGCCGCGTCGACGTCGCGCTGCAGGTGCCGGTGCGCGAAATCAATCGTCTCGCACGGGTGCCGGGATTGTCGGCCTCCGTGTATCCCTACGACGAGATCTACATCCTGCAGATGCCCAGCTATACGCCGGAGTTCCGCGACCTGCCGGTGCGGCGTGCCATGCAACTCGCGATCGACAAGAAGGGGCTGTCGCGCGCCTTCTATGCGGGCGTGGCCGAACCGATCTCCGTGCTCGCGAGCAAGGGGTCGCCCGGTGACGTGCCCGGCTTCGAGTTGCCGTTCAGTCGTGAGCAGGCCATCGAGGAGCTCGCGAAGGCGGGCTACGGGCCGGACAAGCCGCTCGCCATCAAGCTGTTCTCGACCAACGGCACGTTCCCGAGCGACTACGAGATGGCGCGCGCCATCGCCCAGATGTGGACCCGCGTCGGCATCACGACGACGGTCGAAGAGGTCACCGTCGCGAAGTACCTGGAACTGAGCCATTCGTCGAAGCTGACGGGAGTCATGCTGTACAGCTGGGCCAATGCAACGGCCGATCCCGAAAATTTCGCCGGGCGCATCCTCGACCCGCGCCTGCGCTTCTCGACGTGGAAGGCGCCGGAGCTTGCCGACCGGATCGACGCGCTGGTGGTGGAAACCGACGAGGCGAAACGGATGGAGGGCTATCGCGCGCTCAACCGCAGCGCTTCCGAGAATGCCTGGAGCCTGCCGGTGCTGCAGGCGGTATCGACGATCGCGCACAAGAAGAACCTGAACGTGGTGACGCACAAGACCGGCTACGTGCTCGCGCGCGAATTCTCCTGGAAATAGACCGGCGCGAACGCAGCCGACGCAGTGCGGCGTTGCCAGAGTGACGATGCCCCGGTCGCCTTTCGAAGCGCTGTCGCAGGCGGCGCAGGCGCATCCCGGGGCGCCGATGCTGCACATTCCGCCGCGCGACGGCGCGCACGGCGTGCAGCGAAGCTATGGCGAGATGCGCGAGCGCGTCGAAGCGCTCGTGCGGCGCTACGACGGCATCTCGCCGCATCCCGGATGGCGCGCGGGGCTGCTGCTGGGCAACACCGCGCACTTCTTCGAGCATTTCCTGGCGCTCAATGCGCTGGGGGTCAGCGTGGTGCCGCTCGATCCCGACGGCCGCGACGGCGAACTGCGCTACGTGCTCGAGCATGCCGGCGTCGCCTTCGTGGTCGCGCTCGAGCCTCATCGGCGCAGGCTCGCCGGCATCGCCGGTGCGATGCCGGTCTACGACGAGGCGCTCACGAGTGCGCCCGTGGGCGGCGGGCGGCAGCCGTGGCGGCCCGAGCCGGCGCGTTCGACCGAATGCGCCGTGCTCTATACGTCGGGAACCACCGGCAAGCCGAAGGGCTGCCTGCTCGACAACGACTACTTCCTGCGCGTCGGCGAGGAATACGTCGCTGCCGGCGGCTGCAGGGCGATCGAACCGCGGGCAGAGCGGCTGATCACCCCGTTGCCCACGTTCCACGTCAATGCGCTGGCCTGTTCGACGATGGCGATGCTGTTGTCGGGCGGCTGCCTCGTGCAGCTCGACCGCTTCCACCCGCGCACCTGGTGGCGCGACGTGCGCGAGTCGCGCGCCACGATCATGCACTACCTCGGCGTGATGCCGGCGATGCTGCTGGCGTTGCCGGCCGAACCGACCGACCGCTCGCACGGCATCCGGTTCGGATTCGGCGCCAACGTCGATCCGGCACACCATCGCCTGTTCGAGAGCCGCTTCGGCATCGCGCTGATCGAGGCCTGGGCGATGACCGAGACGGCGGGCGCGGGCACGATCGCGACGACGCACGAGCCGCGCAATCCCGGCATGCGCTGCATCGGGCGGCCATCGTCGGGTCTGAGCGTGCGCCTGGTCGACGATGCGGGCGTCGAAGTAGCCGGCGAGGGGGTTGGCGAGCTGCTCGTGCGCAGCGCCGGCGACGATCCGCGCGTCGGCTTCTTCCGGGGCTATCTGGCCGACGACGAAGCCACCGGGCAGGCCTGGCGCGGCGGCTGGTTCCACACTGGCGACGTGGTGCGGCGCGATGCGCAGGGACTCTACTACTTCGTCGACCGCAACAGGAACATCGTGCGGCGCGCCGGCGAGAACATCGCGGCCCTCGAGGTCGAAGCCGCGATGCTCGAATTCCCCGGCGTCGAGCAGGCGGCGGTCATCGCAACCCCCGACCCGCTGAGGGGCGAGGAGGTGCTGGCGTGCGTGCGCATGGCCGACGGCACGCGCAGGGACCGCGATACGGCGCTGGCGATCCAGCGGCACTGTCTGCAGCGACTCGCCTATTTCAAGGCGCCCGGCCACGTGGTGTTCGTGGACGCCCTGCCGACCACCTCGACGAACAAGATCCGCAAGCGCGCACTGTCCGACCTCGCTACCGCCGCCGACGCGGCGCTCGTCTTCGATCTGCGCGAATACAAGACGCGCAAGGCGCTCGGCAAGACGCGCGATGCACTCGGCAAGACGGGCGAGGCGCCCGGCGACGGAGGGGGCGCTTGACTCGCCGGCTCGCCCGCACCGTGTTCGGCCGGGCCTTCCAGGCGGTCGCCACGGCGTTCGCGCTGTCGTTCATCGTCTTCGTGGTGCTGCGGCTGCTGCCGGCCGATCCGCTGGGAATGATGCTGCCGCCTTCGGCGACCCGCGAGGAGGCCGAAGCGTTGCGCGTCGCGCTGGGGCTGGACCAGGGAATCGGCGCGCAGTACCTGGTGTGGCTCGGTCGGGCGCTGCAGGGCGATCTCGGCACGTCGATCTACTTCAGGCAACCGGTGGCGACCCTGGTGGGGAATACGCTGCCCGCCACGCTCGAGTTGTCGCTCGTCAGCCTGGTCATGGCGCTGTTCATCGCCATTCCCGGCGGCATCCTTCTCTACCTGCTGAACCGCCGGCGCGGCGAGTTCCTCGCCGATTTCGTCCTCGTCGTGTTGCTGTCGATTCCGTCGTTCCTGTGGGGGATCATCCTGATCATCGTCTTCGGCGTACTGATGCCGGTGCTGCCGTTCATGGGGCGCACGAGCGGCGTCATCGGCGCCGATCTGCCTACCGGTTTCCTGCTCGTCGACCTGTTGTGGAAAGGCCGCTGGGGCGACTGGCGCGACGCGCTCGCCCATCTCGTGCTGCCTGCTCTGGCGCTGGCGCTCGCGTTCAGCCCGCTGGTCGCCCGCGTGCTTCGTGCCAGCCTGATCGAAACCGCGACCGAGCAGTACGTGAGCGTGGCCAGGCTGCGCGGCCTGTCGGAGAGCAGGGTGCTGTTGCGCCACATGCTCGGCAATGCGGCGCTGCCGACCCTGACGCTGATCGGCGTGCAGTTCGGCTTCCTGTTCGGCGGCACGCTGCTGATCGAGGTGATCTTCTCGTTTCCCGGCATCGGCAACCTGATGGTGCAGGCCATCAAGAACCACGACCTGATGCTGATCCAGGGCGTGGCGCTGGTGTTCTGCCTGATGGTGCTGGCGGTCAACTTCGCCGTCGATGCGCTCTATGCGGTCCTGAATCCGAGATTGCGCGCATGAACGGCGTCGGCGTTGCTCGCCTGCCTGCGCTCGGCGTGGTCGCGCGGGCGCTGGGCCACCCGAAGGTTCGCAGCGGCGGACTTCTGGTGCTGATCCTGTTCCTGGTCGCGGGCCTGGCCCCATGGTTGGCCCCTCACGATCCGAACGAGCAGGACCTGATGCTCACGCTGCTGCCTCCCGCATGGGCCGAAGGCGGGTCGAGCGCGTATCCGCTGGGCACCGACGGACTCGGTCGCTGCGTGCTGTCGCGGCTCGTCCACGGCAGCCGCGTGGCGCTGCTGGTGGCGGTGGTGGCGGCGTTCGGCGCGATGTCGATCGGCACCACGCTCGCCATCGTGGCCGGATACTTCGGCGGGTGGATCGACCGGCTCGTGAGCGCCGCCGTCGCGCTGTGGATGGCCTTCCCGCCGGTGGTGTTCTCGATGATGCTGATGATCGGGCTGGGCACCGGCGTGGGCAACGTCATCCTGGCGGTGGTGCTGGTCGACTGGACGCGCTTTTGCCGCGTGGTCCGCGCCGAGGTGCTCGTCGTGCGGCAGCGCGAGTACGTGCAGGCCGCGCGCCTGCTGGGGTTCTCGCACTTGCGCACGATCGTTTCCGAGGTTCTGCCGGCGGTCGCGCCGCTGATGCTGACGCTGCTCAGCCTCCAGATGGGCGTGGCCATCGTGGTCGAGGCGATCCTGAGCTTCGTCGGCCTGTCGGTGCCCTCCGACGTGGTGGCCTGGGGCGTGATGCTCGCCGACGGGCGCGACCAGATCCACCAGGCAACCTGGAACCTGCTTGCCCCGATGTTCGGCATCGTCTGGGCGGTGCTGGGGTTCAATCTGCTCAGCGACGGATTGCGCACGGCGCTGGACCCGCGGCTCAGGACGGGGCGATGAACGGCGTCGCGCTCGGATTCGATTCGGTCACGCTTACCGCGCACGCGCAGGGATCGGCCGTGGAGATCCTGCGCCGGGTGTCGTTCGCGGTCGGCGAGGGGCGCATCCTCGGCCTGGTCGGCGAATCGGGGGCGGGCAAGAGCATGATCGGCCGTGTGATCTCCGGCATCCTGCCCGAGAACCTGCAGGTGTCGTCGGGGCAGGTCTGGTTCGGGGAGTCGGACCTGCTGCGTCTCGATCGCCGCAGCCGGCGCGAGATGCTCGGGCGGCGCATCGCCTTCGTCCCGCAGGAACCCCTGTCCGGACTGAATCCCGTGTTGAGCGTCGGCCGGCAGATGTTCGAGCATCTCGCGCGCCTGGGCGTGCCGCGGCGGCTGCGGCACGCGTATGCGGTCGAGCGGCTGGCCGAGGTCGGCTTGCCCGAGCCGGCCATGATGCTCGAGCGCTACTCCCACGAGCTCTCCGGCGGCCAATGCCAGCGGGTGCTGATCGCGATGGCGTTCTCGGGCGATCCTCGGCTGATCGTCGCCGACGAGCCGACCACCGCGCTCGACGTCGTCACGCAGGCGCAGATCGTCAGGGTGCTGCAGGCGGTGCAGCGCCGGCATCGCACGGCCGTGGTCCTGATCACGCACGACCTCAGGCTGGCGGCCCACGTCTGCGACGAGATCGCCGTGCTGTATGCCGGCGACCTGGTCGAATCCGGGCCGGCCGCTCAGGTGCTGGAGGCGCCGGCCCATCCGTACACGCACAGCCTGCGCCTGGCATCGCCGTCGCTCGACGGAGAACCGCGCAGATTGCCCGATCTCGCCGAGTTCATGCCGGGCCTGGCGGAGCTGAAGGCGCTGCACGGCTGCCGCTTCGTGCGCAGGTGCCCGGCAAGCCGGCCCGAGTGCGAGCGCCGCGTGCCGGCGCTCGAAGCGTGTTCGCCGGGGCATTTCGTCGCCTGCCCGGTCGGCATCGTCGATGCGGCGGCCGGCGGGGCCGGGCCGCGCATGGCTCCGGTTGCGCCATCGGCCGACGGCGCGCCGTTGATCCGTTTCGAGGGCGTGGCCGTGAGCTACCGCGGGCGCGGCCGGCGGCGCGGCACGGAGTTCCACGCGCTCGAGTCGCTGTCGCTCGCGATCGAGGCGGGCGACGTGGTCGGCATCGTCGGCGAGAGCGGCAGCGGCAAGAGTACGATCGCGCGCGTGATGGTCGGCCTGCTGGAGCCGACCGCGGGCGTGGTCCGCGTCAAGGGCACAGACCGGAGCGCCGTTTCGGGAGAGGCCGCGCGCCGGCTCGGCAAGGTCGTGCAGATGGTGTTCCAGGATCCGGACAGCGCCCTCAATCCGCGGCGCAGCGTGCGCAGGCTCGTCACCCAGGCGCTCGAGACCGAGCGCGGCGTGGCCGCCGGCGAAATCGATGCGCGCGCCGCGGCGCTGCTGCGTCAGGTCGGCATCGCGGCGGACGCGCTCGATCGCTACCCCTCGCAGCTTTCGGGCGGCCAGAAGCAGCGCGTGAACATCGCGCGTGCGCTGTGCGTGGTCCCCGAATTGCTGGTCGCCGACGAGATCGTGTCGGGGCTGGACGTTTCGGTCCAGGCGCTGGTGCTCAACCTGCTGCTGCGCATCAACCGCGAGCTCGGCATCACCGTGGTGTTCATCTCGCACGACCTGTCCGTGGTGAGGTATCTGTGCCGCAGGGTATTGGTGATGCACCGGGGCAAGCTGGTCGAAGAGGGCGAAACCGCGGCCGTGTTCGCGCGGCCGCAGCATCCCTACACGCGGCTGCTGCTCGATTCCGTGCCTCCGGACGATGCGCGTGCGACCTGGCCGAGAATGCACGGAACCGACGGCGCTGCGTGCGGCGAACGCCTGGCCGCTGCAAGGAGCCACTGAAATGCGCAACCTGGAAGGTGCGGCGATCGTCGCCGCGGTCGAAGTCCCCTATGCGCGGCATCCCGACGGATCGACCACGGGCGACCTGCTGGCGCGGGCGTTCGGCGAGGCGCTGGCCGAAGCCGGAATCGCCCACCACGAGGTCGACGGGCTCGGCGTCTCGTCGTTCACGCTCGGCCCGGACCACGCCGTCGACCTGGCCTGGCGTTTCGGCATCGCCCCGCGCTGGCTGATGGACGACTGCCTGGGCGGCGCGAGCGGCATCGATCTCCTGCAGCATGCGGTGCGCGCGATCCAGGCTGGCGATGCGAACGTGGTGGTGCTGGTATCGGGCGACCGCTTCGAGCCGGCCGACTTCACGCGACTGACCGAGCACTACAACCTGACGACGCGCACCTGGCTGCGGCCGCTCGATGCCGGCGTTCCCAACAGCCTGTTCGCGATGCTGACTTCGCGACACATGCGCGCGCATGCGCTCACCCGTGCCGACTACGGCGCGCTGGTCGTGGCGCAGAGGCGTTGGGCGGGCATGAATCCGGGCGCCGTCTATCGCTCGGCGATGACGCTGGACGACTACCTCGCCGCGCCGCTGGTCTCGGATCCGCTCGGGCGCTTCGATTGCGTGCCGGTGGTGTCCGGGGCCGATGCGATCGTGGTCGTCGCGGCCGATCATCCCGCGGCGCGCGGCCCGGCGGTGCGGCTGCGCGCGTTGCGCAACCGGTACAACCCGGACCACCAGGACGGAGACGGATTGGTATCGGGGCTGGCCGACATCGCCCCGCAACTGTGGCAGGACGCCGGGTTGCGGCCCTCCGACGTCGATCTGGTCTGCGTCTACGACGACTACCCGGTGATGGTGCTGATCCAGCTGGCCGATCTCGGCTTCGCCGCCGACGGCGACGTCCGGAACCTCGTGCATGCGAAGATCGCAACCGGCGCGCTGCCCGTGAATACCTCGGGAGGCCAGTTGTCTGCCGGCCAGGCCGGCGCTGCCGGCGGCATGCATGGAATGGTCGAAGCGGTGAGGCAGCTTCGCGGCGCGGCCGGCGCGCGCCAGGTCGAAGGCGCGCGGATCGCCGCCGTGACGGGCTATGGAATGGTCGAATACCGCTACGGCATGTGCGCCAACGCGGTGGTGCTGGAGGCGACGCGATGAGTCTGGCCGCATTCGAATGCGCCCGCTGCGGCGTGCGGGTCTTCCCGCGACGCTACTTCTGCCACGGCTGCGGTGCAGCGCAATGGCGCGAAGTCGATGCCAGCGAGGGAACGATCGACGAGACGACGCTGGTGCGGCACCGCGCCGGAGCGGGTGGGCGGCCTCCAACGCTGCTGGCGACCGTGATCACCTGCGCCGGACCGGCCGTGGTTGCGAAGCTCGAAGCGCCGGCCGCGCGCGGCGAAGCGGTGCGGCTGCGCCTCGATGCGGACGCAGCCATCGTCGCCGATCCGCTGCCGGCGCGTCCGCCGCACGCGGCAGCGCAGTCATCGGATCGCCCCGGAGCGGGTTCATGAGCCAACCGCCGCGCAGGCCCAGCTTCCTGTTCGTCCTGACCGACCAGCAGCGTGCCGACCATCTCGGCTGCTACGGGCATCCACAGCTGCGCACGCCGAACATCGACGCGATCGCGCGCCGCGGCGTGGCAATGGATCACGCGTTCGTCGCCGCGCCGATCTGCATGCCCAACCGCTCGACGCTGCTGACGGGCCGGATGCCGTCGGTGCACGGCGTGCGGCACAACGGGATCGCGCTGCCGCTCGAGAGCGTGACCTTTCCCGACCTGCTCGCCGCAGCCGGGTATCGCACTGCCATGGTCGGCAAATCGCACCTGCAGAACTTCAGCGGCGTGCCCGCGATGCGTGTCGGCGAGCCGATCGCGCCCGGCGTGGCGCCGCCGCCGCCGCAGCTTCGCGAAGCGGTGCGCAGGCAGCCGGGCGACTACCTGCAGGAAGACGTCGCACGCTGGCGGGCCGGCGACGATTTCGACATGGCGTTGCCGTTCTACGGCTTCCAGCAGGTCGACCTCGCGGCGGGGCATGCCGACGAGGTCGACGGTCACTACGGACGCTGGCTGCGCGAGCGCGCGCCCGAGCTCGACCGCGAGCGCATCGGCGATCCGCGGCGCAGCGGGCCGGGCAGGGAACTGCAGCAGTCGTGGACCACGCACCTGCCGGAGGAGCTCTACCCGACCAGCTGGGTGGCCGAACGCACGATCGCGCGCCTGGAGCAGTTCGCGCGCCGGCCCGACGTGCCGTTCTTCCTCTACTGCTCGTTTCCCGATCCGCATCATCCGTTCACCCCGCCGGGCCGCTATCGCGACATGTTCGATCCGGCCGACATGGCGCTGCCCGAATCCTGGAACCAGACCGAGGCGCAGGCGCCGCCCCACGTGCGCTGGATGCGTCGCGAACGCGACGCGGGTCGCGCGGTGCGACACAGCCCGGCGGCCTATGCGTGCACCGAGCGCGAGGCGCGCGAGGCGCTGGCGCTGAGCTTCGGCATGATCACGATGGTCGACGACGCGGTGGGCCGGATCCTGGGCGCGCTCGAACGACTGGGCTTGGCCGACGACACGATCGTCGTGTTCACGACCGACCACGGCGAGTTCCTGGGCGATCACCAGCTGATGCTCAAGGGCCCGATCCACTACCGGTCGCTCATCCGTACGCCGCTGATCTGGGCCGATCCGCGTGACCCGGCGCGTCACGGCCGGCGCAGCGCGGCGCTGTGCGGCACGCTGGATCTGGCGCGCACCGTGCTCGATGCGGCCGCGGTCGCGCCGTTCAACGGCATGCAAGGGCGTTCGCTCGTGCCGGTGCTGAGCGGCGCCGCCGATGCGGCACACGACGCGGTGCTCGTCGAGGAGGAAGGGCAGCGCACCTTCTACGGATTCGACCGGCCCGTGCGCGTGCGCAGCCTCGTCACGCAGCGCCATCGGCTCACCGTCTACGATGGGGTCGAATGGGGCGAGCTCTACGACCTGCAGGACGATCCGCACGAGATGCGCAACCTCTGGGGCGAGCCGTCGATGAGCGAGACGCGTCATGCGCTCGTCGAGCGCATGCTGAGGGCGATGATGGCCGCGACCGACTGCAGTCCGCTGCCGACGCACCTGGCGTAGGAATCGCGGCGAGCCGGGCGGACCGAACGTGGGGTAGACTCGGCGGCCGGGCGAGGGCACTCGCATGTCGACCGCAGGGACGGCGTTCCCCGGATTCGGGCGCAATGGACGATCACATCGAAGGACACACCGGGAGTCACCGTCTCGAGACGCGCGTCTGGCTGCGCATGCTCGCCTGCGGCAACCTGATCGAGAACGAGTTGCGCAATCGCCTGCGCGACGAGTTCGGCACCACGCTCGCGCGCTTCGACGTCCTGGCGCAGATCGCCCGCCCGCCGTCCGAGCCGACCATGAGCGAGCTGTCGCAGCGATTGATGGTGACCAAGGGAAACATCACCGACGTGATCGGGCGGCTCGAGGCCGAGCAGCTGGTCGTGCGGCGGCGCGATGCCGCGGATGCCCGGGTATCGCGGGTGCATCTCACGCCCAAGGGACGCCGGCTGGTCGGCACGATGGTTCCCGCGCACAACGAATGGCTGGCGCAGCTGCTGCGCGAGTTCGACCGCGACCGGCTCGAGCAGCTCGACGCGCTGCTCGGGCAGCTGCGGGCCGCATTGCGCGCCGCCCGGGGCGCATGAGGCGCCGATCGCTTGCCAGCCCGGCAGCCGATCGGCGACAATTGATTCAAGCTTGAATCAATTACCGAACCAGGAGGGGCGATGTCCGTAGCATCCGAGAAGGGCCAGCCGCTCGCCGGCAGGCATGCGGCAGTCACCGGCGGCGGGCGCGGCCTCGGCGCCGCGATCGCCGCGGCGCTGGCCGCGCGCGGCGCCACCGTTTCCCTGCTGGGACGCACCGCGAAGACGCTCGAGGACACCGCGCGGCGGCTCGCCGCGGAGCACGGCGTGACGGTCGGTTGCGCCGTGGCCGACGTCGGCGACGAGGCGTCGATCACGAATGCGCTCGATGCCTGCATCGCGGCGCGCGGCCCGGTGGACATCCTGGTCAACAACGCCGGCATCGCGCCTTCCGCGCCGTTCCTGAAGAGCGACGCGAAGCTCTGGCGCGAAGTGCTCGACGTCGACCTGATGGGCGCGGTGTACGCGACGCGGGTGGTGTTGCCCGGCATGCTGGCCGCCGGGCGCGGACGCGTGATCAGCGTGGCGTCCACGGCCGGCCTGACCGGCATGCCCTATGTCACCGCGTATTGCGCGGCCAAGCACGCGCTGATCGGTTTCACGCGCGCGCTGGCCATGGAAACCGCACGCAAGGGAATCACGGTCAACGCGGTCTGCCCCGGATATTCCGACACCGACATCGTCGGCGATGCGCTGCAGAACATCGTCGCGAAGACCGGTCGCTCGCGCGACGAGGCGCTCGCGAACCTCGTCGCGCACAACCCGCAAGGGCGATTGATCGCGCCGCAGGAAGTCGGCGAGACGATTGCGTGGCTGTGCAGCGAGGCTGCCGCGTCCGTAACCGGGCAGAGCATCGTGCTGGCCGGTGGAGAGCTGATGCCTTGAGGCCGGCGAACCCGCCAGGCTCGTTCAGGCCCGGCGGGAAGTCGCGAGAACCTGCCGGATCAGCGCAGGGCTCCTGCCGCTTCGATAGAGGTCGGCCATCGTCCGCATGTACGGGTCGACGTGCGTGAAGAAGGCACGGTAGCCGTCGCACAGGTGATTCAGTCCGGGCTCGCCGTCCGGGGTGGTGCGAAAGCGGTGCTTCGGACAGCCGCCGTGGCACGCGAAGCGCACCGGACAGCGACGACAATGCCCGGGCAGGCTGTCGCGCTTGGCCAGGCCGAACGCGACCTGGCGCGGACCGTCGACCATCGCGGCGAGCGCCTCGTCGCGCACGTTGCCGAGACGATACTCGGGGTAGACGTAGTGGTCGCACGCGTAGACCGAGCCGTCGTGCTCGATCGCCAGCGCCCGGCCGCAGGTTTCGCTGTGCACGCACACCCCGCCGGGCAGGCCGAGCCACCGGCCCAGCGCGTCCTCGAATTGCTGGACCTGCACTTCGCCGGCGTCGCGGCGGATCCAGCGGTCGAAAATCCTGATCAGGAACGCGCCCCAGTCGGCGCCCTGGACCGACCACTCGGTGGCCCGCGCCGCGTCGGGCGGGGCCGCGTCGGGCGTACCGAGCGACAGGCCGCGCTCGCGCTCGGCATCGCCCGGCACGCGCTCGACGACCGGGATGAACTGCAGGAAACGGGATCCCGCTTCGAGCAGGAACCGGTACACCGCCAGCGGTTCGCCGACGTTGGCCCGGCTTACGCAGGTCAGGGTATTGAACGCCACCTTGTGGCGACGCAGCACCGCGAGACCGCGCATCGCTGCCGCCCAGCTGCCGCGCCGGTGCGGGTCGATCCGGTTGCGGTCGTGCAGCGCCCGCGGGCCGTCGAGGCTGATTCCCACCAGGAAGCCGTTGTCCGCCAGGAACGCGCCCCATTCGTCATCGAGCAGCGTGCCGTTGGTCTGCAGCGCGTTCTCGATCGTTCTGCCCTCGGCGTACCGGCGCTGCAGCGCCACCGCCTTGCGGAAGTACTCCACGCCCAGCAGCGTCGGCTCGCCGCCTTGCCAGGCGAAGCTGACGTGCCCGCCGGGTTGCGACTCGATGTACCGGCGCACGAAGGCCTCGAGGGTCGCGTCGCTCATGCGACGCGGCGCGCGCGGCGCGAACAGCGCCTCCTTCTCGAGGTAGAAGCAGTAGCGGCAGCGCAGGTTGCACCGAGGGCCGACGGGCTTGGCCATCAGGTGGAACGGAGAGGTTGTCGGCGACGGCATGCGAGCGAGTATCGCCTCCGCCCGCGACCCGTCGACGGTCCGCGCTTGATGCAAGTCAAATCGAAGCAAACGTCGTCGCGCCCGTCTTCCGCCGCATCACCGATTCGGTTTAAGCTTGAATCAATAAACCTGCAGGGAAACCGTCGATGAAGCTCCTCGAACCGATCACGATCAACGGCATGAAGGTGCCCAACCGGGTGATGGTCCCGGCCATGGTCACCCGTCTCTCCGGCGAGGACGGGTTCGTCAGCAAGGAGATCTCGGACCGTTACGTGCGCTATGCGCAGGGCGAAGTGGGGCTGATCGTGGTCGAGGCCATGGCGGTCCACGGCAGCAACGCCGGGCCGCTGCTTCGCATCAGCGACGACAAGTTCATCCCGGGCCTGAAGGAGATGGTCCGCAAGATCCACGACGCGTCCGACTCGAAGGTGGTGCCGCAGATCATCCACTTCCTGAAGATCGCCAGGTCGGGGTGGCGACAGACCGTCGACATGCTGACGCTCGAGGACATCGAGCGGATCATCCAGCAGTTCGGCGAAGCGGCCGCTCGCGCGCGCGAGGCCGGTTTCGACGGTATCGAGCTGCACAACGCGCACGCATACACGCTGGCATCGTTCGTCTCACGGGTGAACGCGCGCACCGACGAATACGGCGGCACGACGCTCGAGAGCCGGCTGCGGCTGATCGGCCGCGTGATGGACAGCGTGCGCCGCTACGTCGGGCCCGACTTCCCGGTCGGCATCCGCTACCTCTCCGACGAATTCATCCGCGGCGGCTATACGGTCGAGGATGCCAAGCTCATCGGGTTGCGCATGGCGCAGCTCGGCGCCGACTACCTGTCGCTTTCGGTGGGCGGCAAGTTCGAGGACGCGGTGCACACCCCGGGCCACGTGCTGCACGGCTATTCGGGCTATTCGGGCGAGCGGTGCATGCCGGGCGCTTCGTTCCCGGAAGCCCTGCACGTGCCCTACGCGGCCGAGATCAAGGCGTTCATCGCTTCGAAGGGGTTCGACGTGCCGGTGATCGCGGCGGGCAAGCTCTCCGATCCGGCCACGGCCGAGGCGGTGCTCGCCGCGGGCAAGGTCGACATGGTCGCGATCGCCCGCGGCCTGCTGGCCGACCCCGACTGGGTGAAGAAGCTGCGCCTCGGGCAGCTCGACCGGATCGTCAAGTGCGACTACTGCAACGTGTGCAAGCAGCTCGACGGCGCGCACATGCCGGTGACCTGTTTCCTGTGGCCCAAGGGCGCGATGCAGGCCCCGGCCGACCGGGGACCGGCGGCGCAGCCGCCGGCCTGGCCCGAGAGCGGGGCGGGCCTGGCGATCAAGGTGGAAGACGGCTCGGTGGCGCTGAAGTGGAAGAAGGCGCCGGGCGCCGTGTACTACGACGTCTACCGTACCGACGACGACGGCGAGCCGCATATCGTCGATGGCGTGAAGCTGCCGGTGTTCACCGACACGGCCGTGCTGGGCGGCGTGCGCTACCGGTACTACGTGCGCGCGTGCGACGCCAACGGCAACGCGGGAGCGCCTTCGGAATCGGTGTGGTACGACCCGCTCGTCCCCGGGCGCGACCCGGCAGCCGAAGCCGTCCTCACCGGCTGAGCCGGCTGCGGGGAGCGGAGAAGACGATGCTCGCGGGATGCACGCCCTGGCCGGAGGAATTCGCGCGTCGCTATCGCGCGCAGGGATACTGGGAGGACATCACGCTCGACGAGATGCTGCGCCGCTCGGCGCAGCGTCGACCCGACGCCATCGCGATCGTCGACGGCGCCCGCTCGGCCACCTATGCGCAGCTGGTGGAGCGCGTCGACCGCCTCGCGGCGAACCTGTCCGACCTGGGGCTGCGCTCGCGTGAACGCGCGGTCTTCCAGCTCGGCAACTCGATCGAGCTCGTCTACGCGTTCTTCGCGCTGATGCGCATCGGCGTCATCCCCGTGATGGCGCTGCCCGCTCATCGACTGACCGAAGTCCGCCGCTTCGCCGCGCATGCGCAGGCCTCGGCCTACCTGATTCCGGACAGCGGGAAAGGCTTCGACTATCGGGCGCTGGCGCAGGCCGTGCGGGCCGAGGCGCCGTCGCTGCGCCTGGTGGTCGGCGCCGGGCAGAGCGGGCAGGGGGCGGTCGGCCTGGACGAGCTGCTGTCCGCGCCGGCCTCGGCCGCCGCGCTCGCGCGCCTGCACGGCGAGCCTGCCTGCGATCCCGCCGACGTCGCGCTGATGATGCTCTCGGGCGGCACGACCGGCCTGCCGAAGTTCATCCCGAGAACGCACAACGACTACGTCTACAACTGCAAGCAGAGCGGCGCGGTCGCGGGCTTCGGGCCCGATACGGTCTACCTGGCGCTGCTGCCGATGGCGCACGGTTACACGCTGGCCTCTCCGGGAATCCTCGCGACGCTGGCGCACGGCGGCCGGGTGGTGGTGGCGCCCGACGTGCGGCCCGAGACCGTGTTTCCGCTGATCGAGAAGGAACGGGTGACCGTGGTCTGCGGCGGCGTGCCGCTCGCGGTGAACTGGCTCGCCTCCGAATGGCCCGAACGCTGCGACCTGTCGTCGCTGCGCATCTACATGAACGGCGGCGCGAGGCTGCTGCCCGAGCTGCG
>JAHDYE010000003.1:19318-44831 GCA_023383035.1 Burkholderiaceae bacterium
AGCTGCGCCGGCAGATCGAGGCGCGGCTCGGCTGCACCTACGTCGAGAGCTACGGAACCGGGGAGGGGCTGCTCAACCAGACGCGCCTCGACGATCCCGAGGAGATCCGCTTCAACAGCTCCGGGCGACCGGTGTCGGAAGCCGACGAGGTCAAGGTGGTCGACGACGCGGGCAACGAGCTGCCCGACGGCCGCGTGGGCGAGCTGGTCGTGCGCGGGCCGTACACCTTCCGCGGCTACTACGACGCGCCCGAGGCCACCGCCGCCGCCTTCACCGCCGACGGCTTCTACCGGATGGGCGACGCCGTGCGCAAGGTCGGCGACTACCTGTACGTGGAAGGCAGGATCAAGGACCTGATCAACCGGGGCGGCGAGAAGGTCAGCAGCGAAGAGGTGGAGAACCATCTCATCGCCCATCCGGCGGTCCAGAACGTCTGCGTGGTCGCGATGCCGGACCCGGTCTACGGCGAGCGGGCGTGCGCGTTCGTGATCCCGAAGGACGGCGCGTCGCTCGATTTCGAGTCGATGAAGGCGTTCCTGATCGGCCGCGGGATCGCCAAGTTCAAGCTGCCCGAGCGGCTCGAGCTGGTCGAGTCGTTTCCGCTCAGCCCGGCAGGCAAGATCCTCAGGCGCGAGCTTCGAACCATCATTGCCGCGAGGGTCGAGGCGGAACGCGCCGCCGCGAGCGGCGCAGGCATCGCGCCCGGCGGTTGACCGGGCGCTTCAGGTCGAAACCACGAAGAAGGAGACTCCGGATGAAATCGATTGCCCATGGCGCGTTCGCGCTCCTGGCTACCTCGGCGGCGTTCGCCGTCCATGCCCAGACGCCGGTTCGCATCGGCTTCATCACCACGCTGTCCACGCCGGCCGGCTACATCGGCGAGGACGAGCGCGACGGATTCATGCTCGCCGTGCGCGAGGAAGGCGACAAGCTGGGCGGCGTGCCGGTGCGCATGCAGATCGAGGACGACGCGCTCAAGCCGGCCAACGCCAAGCAGATCGCCGACAAGATGGTGCAGGACGGCATCCGCCTGTTCACCGGCATCAACTTCTCGAACGTGCTGGTGGCGGTCGCCCCGACCGTGCTCGAGAGCGGCGGCACCTACGTGAGCCTGAACGCCGGGCCGTCGACCTACGCGGGCAAGAACTGCCATCCCGGCTACTTCTCGGTCGCCTTCCAGAACGACTCGTACAGCGACTCGGCCGGCATCGCCGCGAACGAGCTCGGCTACAAGCGCATGGTGATCATGGCGCCGAACTACCAGGCGGGCCGCGATGCGCTGAACGGCTTCAAGAGCACCTTCAAGGGAGAGGTGATCGCCGAGATCTACACCAAGCTCGACCAGTCGGATTTCTCGGTGGAGCTGGCGCGCGTACGCGAGCTCAAGCCCGACGCGATCTTCCAGTTCCATCCGGGCGGCGCGGGCATCAACCTGGCCAAGCAGTACGCGAACTCGGGGCTCGGCGCTTCGGTGCCGATGGTCACGCCGATCTACTCGATGGACCGCCGCATGCTGGCCGCCACCGGCAACGCCGGCAACGGCTACTACATCAGCGCGTCGTGGAGCGCCGACCTCGACAACCCGGAGAACAAGCGCTTCGTCGAGAGCTTCGTGAAGGCCTACGGCCGGATCCCGACCGATTACGCGGCCACCTCCTATGACACGGCCCGGCTGATCGGCACCGCGCTGAAGGCGGTGGGCGGCGACATCACCGGCAAGACCGACGAGTTCCGCGCCGCGCTGCGCAAGGCCGACTTCCGCTCGGTGCGCGGCAAGTTCCGCTTCGCCAACAACCAGCACCCGGTGCAGGACTGGTACCTGCTGCGCATCGAGCCCGATGCGGCCGGCAAGCTCGCCTATCGCACGATCAAGCCGATCGCGCGCGATCACGGCGATCCGCACGCGCGCGACTGCCGGCTCTGACGCGGCGAACGGCCGCAGGGCGCGCCCGCCATGCTGATGTTCATCGAGCAGGCGCTCAACGGGCTGCAGTACAGCGCGTTGCTGTTCCTGCTGTCCGCGGGCCTCACGCTGGTGTTCGGGATCATGAACGTGATCAACCTGACCCACGGCTCGTTCTACATGGTGGGGGCGTTCTGCGCCGCCGCGGCGGCGGCCGCGACCGGTTCGTTCATCGCCGCGATCGCGGCCGCCATCGTCGGGGCGGGCGTCTACGGCCTGCTGGTGGAGCGGCTGGTGGTCAGGCACCTGTATCGGCGCGACCACCTCGACCAGGTGCTGGCCACGCTCGGGCTGGTGCTGTTCACCAACGAGCTGGTCACGGTGGTGTTCGGGCGCAGCCCGCCGTTCATGGACATCCCGCCCGCGCTGACCGGCTCGGTGCAGGTGCTGCCGGGCCTGTCGTATCCGGTGATGCGGCTGGCGTTCATCGCGGCCGGGGTGGCGGTGGCCATCGGGCTGTGGATGCTGATCTCCCGCACGCGGGTCGGCATGCTGGTGCGCGCCGGCGCCGACGACAGGGAGATGGTCGATGCCCTGGGCGTGGACGTGCGGCGCCTGTACATGCTGGTGTTCGCGCTCGGCGCGGTGCTGTGCGGATTCGCCGGCGTGATGTCGGCGCCGTTGCTGGCGGTGCAGATCGGCATGGGCGAGCGCATCCTGATCACCGCGTTCGTGGTCATCGTGATCGGCGGGGTGGGATCGGTACGCGGCGCGCTGATCGGCTCGCTGGTGATCGGCATGACCGACGCGTTCGGCCGCGCGTACATCCCGACGCTGCTCGCGCAGCTGATGCCGCCCCAGTTGAGCGACCCGCTCGCCTCGAGCCTGATCTCGGCAAGCGCCTACATCCTGATGGCGCTGGTGCTGCTGTTCAGGCCGCTCGGGCTGGCGGCCCGTGCCTGAGGTGCGCGTGAATCGCAAGCTCTGGCTCAACCTGGTCGGCCTGGCGATCTTCGTGCTGATCCCCGCGATCGCGCGCGCGGCCGACGAACCGTTCCTGATCAACCTGTTCACGCGCTTCGCGATCTACGCGATCGCCGCGGTCAGCCTGGACCTGATCCTCGGCTACGGCGCAATGGTCAGCTTCGGCCACGCCGCCTTCTTCGGGCTGGGCGGCTACGTGATCGGCGTGGTGGCGTTCCATACCGCCGACGGCTCGGGCATCCTCGGCTGGCAGGGAACCGGCCAGGCGCTGATCCTGTGGCCGCTGGCGGTGGCGACCTGCGCGCTCGCGGGCCTGCTCATCGGCTTCCTGTCGCTGCGGACGTCGGGCGTGCAGTTCATCATGATCACGCTCGCGTTCGGGCAGATGTTCTATTTCATCCTGGTCGGGCTGATGTACTACGGCGGCGACGACGGCCTGGCGATCGACGCGCGCAACACGCTGCCCGGCATCGACCTGCGCAATCCGGTCAACTTCTACTACCTGTGCGTCGCGCTGCTGGTTGCGTGGATCCTGCTGTGTCGGCGCATCGTCGGATCGCGTTTCGGCATGGCGCTGCGCAGCCTGAAGCAGAACCGCCGGCGCAGCGTGGCGCTCGGACTGGCGCCGCTGCGCTACCAGCTCACCGCGTTCGCGGTGTCGGCGGCCGGCACCGGGCTGGCGGGCGTGCTGTGGGCGAACTACGCGCTGTTCGTGAGCCCGGACATGACGTCCTGGCAGAAGTCCGGCGAACTGATGGCCATGGTCATCCTCGGGGGCATGGGATCGATCTTCGGGCCGGTCGTCGGAGCGTCGGTGTTCATCGGTCTCGAGCAGGTCCTCACCGGATGGACCGAGCACTGGATGCTGGTGATGGGCCCGGTCCTGGTGCTGGTGGTGCTGTTCGGCCGGCGCGGCCTGTACGGGTTGCTGGTGCCGGAGCGCCATCATGGCTGAGACGGCGCGCCTCGAGCTGCGCGGCCTGTGCAAGTCGTTCGGCGCGCTGCGCGTGACCGACGACGTGAGCCTGAGCGTCGGCGCCGGCGAGGTGCATGCGCTGATCGGCCCGAACGGCGCCGGCAAGACCACCCTGATCGCGCAGATCAGCGGCGAACTGCAGCCCGACGCCGGCGAGATCTTCGTGGACGGCCAGCCGGTCACGCGCATGCCGGCGCATCGACGTGCCGCGGCCGGCTTGGCACGGTCGTTCCAGATCAGCCAGGTCTTTCCGGAGTTCGACGTCGAAGACAACGTGGCGATGGCGGTGCAGGCGCGCGGCCCGGGCGGATTGAACATGTGGGCCGACGCCCGGCGCGATCCGCGCCTGCGCGGACCCGCGCGGGAAGCGATCGCCCGGGTAGGCCTGGGCGAGCGCGGCGGCGTGCGCGTGAGCGAACTGGCGCACGGCGAGAAGCGCCAGCTCGAGCTGGCCATGGCGCTCGCGCTCGACACGTCGATCCTGCTGCTCGACGAGCCGATGGCCGGGATGAGCGCCGAGGAGTCGCGGCGCATGGCGGGCCTGCTGGCCGACCTGAAGCGTCATTACGCGATCCTGCTGGTCGAGCACGACATGGACGTCGTGTTTGCGCTGGCCGACCGGATCACCGTGCTGGTCTACGGCCGCGTCATCTTCACCGGCACGCCCGAGGCGGTGCGCGCCAGCCCCGAGGTGCGCAGCGCCTACCTCGGAGGGCACTGATGCTCGTCCTCGACGCGGTCGACGCCGGCTACGATTCGAGCCAGGTCCTGTCCGGCATGACGCTGTCGGTGGCCGCGCACGAGGTCGTCTCGCTGATCGGGCGCAACGGCATGGGCAAGAGCACCACCGTACGCACGATCATGGGGCTGCTGCCCGCGCGGCGCGGCCGCATCGTGCTCGACGGACGCGATCTCGCCGGCCTGGCGCCGAACCGCATCGCGCGCATGGGCATCGGACTGGTCCCGGAGGGTCGCCGCATCTTCGGATCGCTCAGCGTCGAGGAGAACCTGCTCGCCACCGCGCGCCCGCCGTCGACGGGCGCGTCCGGCTGGTCGATCGATCGCGTCCACGCCCTGTTTCCGCGGCTGCGCGAGCGCCGGACCCAGTCGGCGCGCACGCTGTCGGGCGGCGAGCAGCAGATGCTCGCGATCGCGCGGGCGCTGATGACCAACCCGCGCCTGCTGATCCTCGACGAAGCCACCGAGGGCCTGGCGCCGTTGATCCGCGGCGAGATCTGGGCCTGCCTGCAGACGCTGAAGAACGAGGGGCAGACGATCCTGGTGATCGACAAGAACCTCGAAGAAATGGCGGCGCTGGTCGATCGCCATCACATCATCGAGAAGGGCCGGGTGGTGTGGCAGGGCGCGCCGGCGCAGCTCGCGGCGCAGGCCGACGTGGCGCATCGTTTTCTGGGCGTTTGATGCTGCGCTTCGCGGATGTGGAGACGCGAAGGCGCGCAAGCGCTCAGGCTTCGCCGAAGGCGGCCTCGGTCCGTTCCGTGCTACCCGGCGGCGCGAAGGTCGCCGCCACTCTGCCCGCTTCGTCGTAGATCCCGATCAGCATCCTGAGCAGGGCAGTGCTCTCGGCGAGCCTGCCATCGATGCCGTCGATGTTCCGGGTCCGCTCGGTCAGCAGGCTCTTGCGCAGACGCCCGTACTCGTTCATGAAGGCATTGCCTTTCTCGGTCGCTTCGTAGGTCTGCAGCTTGCCGCCCTTGCCGATCTTCTTCGCGATCAGCTTGTACTTGAGCAGCTTGCGCAGGCTGTACTGGACGTTCGATATGCCGTCGACGTTGAGCTGCCGGGCGAGCAGCGCCGCGGTCTGGGGCTGGTCCTGCATCCGGACCAGGTGGACCAGCACCACTTCGGCGAAGCTCAGGTGCCCGAAGCCGCACCGGCTCGCGATGTGCAGGGAGAAGCGCTCGTAGCTGTTGCGGAAGCGCTTGACCGCCCACTCGAACTCGGTGGTCACGGCTTCGTGATGGGTGCCGCCGCGAAAGCCGTGGTAGTAGTTCAGATCCACGCTGATGTTCCGGTTCACTTCTGATTGAATTCTCATCGATTCTAGAACAAACGTTGCGATATAAGTCGATCAGACAGCGCTTGAAATTCTCTTGACGATCGACGTTATTTCAATTGATAATTTTTTTGCTGCTGGGCCGGCCCGATGAGCGCCTGCCCTTCCGGCTCGCGAGACGCAGTTCGTCGATCTTCATCGGAGTGCATCAATGAGTTCATCGGGTTCCGCGCGCAGGTCTTTCCTCCTCGGCCGTGTGGCCGTCGCCGCGGCGGTGGTCCTCGCCTGCGGCTGGCTGTCGCCCGCGTACGCGCAGCCTTCGATCAAGGTGGGGGTGCTGGTCGCATCGACGGGGCCGCTGGCATTCATCGGCGATCCGGAAGCGAAGACGGTCAAGCTGCTCGCCGATCAGATCAATCGCGCCGGAGGCGTGCTCGGGCGACTCGTCGAGGTGGTCGTCTACGACACCGGGGCCGATGCACGCCAGGCGACCACCTTGGCGCGCCGGCTGATCGAGGACGACAAGGTCGACTTCATGATCGGGCCGAGCAGCTCCGGCGAGACGATGGCGGTGGTTCCGATCGTCGAGGAGGCAGGCCTGCCGCTGATCTCGATGGCGGCGGCGAATGCCATCATCGAGCCGGTCAAGAAGTGGGTGTTCAAGACGCCGCACTCCTACCGGCAGGCGATCGAGAAGATCTTCGCGGACATGCAGGAACGCGGGATCAAGACCGTGGGCCTCATCGCGGGTGCCGGCGGGGCGGATCAGGATTGCCGCAACGAAGCGCGCAAGGGTGCAGCCGCTTACGGCCTGCGCATCACGGCCGACGAAACGCATGCGCCGACGGATACCGACATGACGCCGCAGCTGACGCGGATCCGCGGTTCCGGCGCGACGGCGATCCTCGGCTGCAACTCGGGTTCGACGACGGTGATCACGACGCGCAACTACCGGCAGATGGGAATGAAGGCACCTCTCTATTTCCAGCACGGGGCGGGATCGCAGCAGTTCATCGATCAGACGGCCGGCGCGGCCGAGGGCGTTCGTGTCCCCGTCCCGGCCGTCCTGGTGGCGTCACAGCTCTCTGTCGATGATCCGCAGCTCGAGATCGCGACCCGCTACGCCAAGGCGTTCAAGGCGGCCACGGGCGAAGCCGTATCGGGCTTCGGCGCCTACGCGCACGACGCCCTGCTGCTCGGGCTCGACGCGGTCCGGCGCGCCGGAAGCGCCGACAAGGCCAAGGTCCGCGAGCAACTGGAGAAGACCTCGGATTTCGTCGGCGCGACGGGCATCTTCACCATGACCGCCAAGGATCACATGGGACTCGACCAGCGCAGCTTCAAGATGGCCGAGATTCGCAACGGCGCGTTCGTGCTGGTGAAGTGACCGGGGCGCACGCTTCGCCGGCCCGCGTTCGATGGATGATTTCCTTCAGTTCCTCTTCTCCGGTCTGACTCGCGGCTCGGTCTACGCGATCGTCGGCATCGGCTTCTCGATCATCTACAACGCATCACGGGTGATCAACTTCGCCCAGGGCGAGTTCGTGATGATCGGCGGCATGGTGACGGTCTATCTGCTGGCCGCGTGGGGCATCCCCGTTCCGCTCGCCGCGGTCATCGCAACCGCGGCGGCGGCGGCCACGGCCGCCGCGCTGGAATGGGTCGCGGTCGAAAGGGCGCGCTTCGCGACCCCGACGACGATCATCATCATCACGATCGGCGCCTCCATCCTCATCCGGGGCATCGTCGAAGTCCTTCTTGGCAAGCGCGATTTCCTGCTTCCGGCCTTCGGGGACGAGACGCCGATCCTCGTCGGAAACGCGAGCCTGCAGCCGCAGAGCATCTGGGTCCTCGGCACGCTCGTCGCCGTCGCGCTGGTGCTGAAATTCTTCGTCGGAGCGACCCTGGCCGGAAAGGCGATGCTGGCGACCGCGCAGAATGCGGCCGCCGCGAGGATGGTGGGCATCAATACGCGCCGCGTCCTGTTCTACAGCTTCGCCGCCTCCGGGGCGCTGGGCGCCATCGCCGGGATCGTCATCACGCCGATCACCCTCACGCGGTTCGACATAGGCGTCATGCTGGGCCTCAAGGGCTTCTGCGCGAGCATCATCGGAGGCCTTGCCAACCCGTTCGGCGCGATCGCCGGCGGCCTGGGCGTGGGTATCGTGGAAGCGCTCGCCGGTGGCTATCTTTCTTCCGCCTACCAGGATGCGGTCGCGTTCCTGATGATCCTCCTGGTGCTGATGGTTCGGCCGCAGGGCATCTTCTCTCGCGCGGCGGTCGAGCGTGTCTGAGCAGCGCATCGGCACCGGCAACCACCTGTCGATCCTGCTCCTTGCCGGGGCGATCGCGCTGATGCCGGCCTTTCTCCCGAATTCGTTCTACTTCGATCTCGCGATCAAGGCGATGCTCAATGCGCTGGTGTGCATCGGCCTGAATCTCATGATCGGCTACGCGGGCCAGATCAGTCTCGGGCACGCGGCGTTCTTCGCGATCGGCGGCTACTCGAGCGCGACGCTGGTGGCCAGTGCGGGCATGCCTGCGCCGGTCGCGCTGGTCGCGGGCGCGGGGCTGTCGGCGCTGGTGGCCTTCGTCGTGGGGCGTCCGATCCTGAGGCTGAAGGGCCATTACCTCGCCATGGCGACGCTGGGGTTCGGCATCATCCTGCACACCGTGTTCATGCGCGAGACGGGGCTCACAGGCGGTCCGGACGGGCGCATCGTGTCAGCGTTCGCCGTCGGTCCGCTGCGCCTGACGCGGCTCGAGCACTGGTACTGGCTCGTCGGCGCGATCCTCGTGCTCGGCGTGGTCGTTGCCAGGATGCTGGTCGATTCCGCCTTCGGGCGCGCGCTCCGCGGTCTGCATGATGCCGAAGCGGCGGTCGCCGCAGTGGGAGTCGATCTGGCGGCGATCAAGGTGCGTGTGTTCGTCATCTCGGCGGTCTACGCCTCGGTGGCCGGCTCCCTGTTCGCTCACGTCGAGCGCTTCATCACGCCCGGCGAATCCGACTTCATCCGCTCGATCGAGTTCGTCACCATGGTGGTGCTGGGCGGCATGGCGTCGACGTTCGGCGCCATCGCGGGCGCTGCCGTGCTCACGGTGCTGACCCAGATTTCCGCGACCTTCGCCGATTACAAGCACATCGTGCTCGGCACGATCCTGGTCTTCACGATGGCGGTCATGCCGGCGGGCATCGTGCCCACCCTCGCGCGAGCGTTATCGGGCAGGAAGTAGGCCATGGACGGCATTCAGCTCGTTTCGCTCACGCGCCGCTTCGGTGGACTCATGGCGGTGGACGATTTCTCGATGGAGGTCGAGCCGGGTGCGGTGGTCTCGCTGATCGGCCCGAACGGCGCCGGCAAGACGACCGTCCTGAACCTTGTTTCCGGCTACTACGTGCCGTCGGCGGGGCGGATCATCCTCGATGGCCTCGACGTCACGGGCTTTCCGCCGCACCGGCGGGCGCAGGCGGGGCTGCAGAGGACGTTCCAGAACCTGCAGATCTGCCTGAACATGAGCGCGTTGGAGAACGTGATGCTCGGCGGCCACGGCGCCCTGTCGCACGGTGTGCTGGCGACGCTGGTGCGCCCCTGGCGCATCCGATCAGAGACGCGCAACGCCAAGGCTGCCGCGGCGGAACTGATGCAGGCGGTCGGGTTGACGTCATGGATCGGCGCGCATGCCAGCGAAATGCCGTACGGGGCCCTCAAGCGCCTAGAGATCGCCCGGGCCCTGGCGGCGGCGCCGCGCTTCCTGCTGCTCGACGAACCGGCCGCGGGCCTCAACCCGAGCGAGACCGACGATCTGGGCGCATTGATCCGCAGCATCGCATCGTCGGGGGTCGCAGTCATGCTCGTGGAGCACGACATGAAGCTCGTGATGACGATCTCGACGCGAGTGGTGGTCCTGAATTTCGGCAAGCGACTCGCGGAAGGCTTGCCGGAGGAAGTCAGAACCGAACCGGAGGTGATCCGTGCATACCTCGGACAGTGACGGCACCGGCTCGTCCGGCCAGCCGATGCTGCAGGTTTCGGACCTTCGCGCCCGTTACGGCCGGATCGAGGTGTTGCACGGCGTCGCCATGGAGGTGCACGCCGGGGAGATCGTGGCCTTGCTCGGCGCCAACGGCGCCGGCAAGACCACGCTGCTGCGCGCCCTGGTCGGAGAGGCGGAGACGCGCGGCGAGGTCGAGTTCGAGGGCGCGTCGCTATGCGGGCTGCCGGCGTGGGAACGCATACGCAGGGGATTGGGGGTCGTCCCCGAAGGCCGACAGGTCTGGCCCGAGCTCAGCGTGCTCGACAACCTGCGCCTCGGTTCCTACATGCTTCGAGGCGGCGCTGGCGAGGACGAGCTGGAACGCATCCTTCGCCGCTTTCCCGTCCTGAGGGAGAAGGCGCGTCAACCGGCAGGGATGCTCTCGGGAGGCCAGCAGCAGATGCTGGCCATCGGCCGGGCGCTGGCGGGACGTCCGCGCCTGCTGCTGCTGGACGAGCCGAGCATGGGGCTGGCGCCGCTGCTGGTTTCCGAGATCATCGAAGTCGTGAGACAGCTTCGCGACGAAGGGGTGACCTCGATCCTGGTCGAGCAGAACGCGGTGAGCGCGCTGCGCATCTGCGATCGCGCCTATGTGCTCGAGACCGGACGGATCGCCTTTGAGGGCCCGGGGTCGGATCTCCTGGCGGATCCGCGAGTCCAGGCGTCTTATCTGGGAATCTAGGAGTCTCTCGAGCGAGAGCGGGGCCGGCCTTCCCCTCCTGTCTGACGGCGCTCCTTCGAGGCCTCCAGGCTCGGAAAGTGGTACGTGGCCGCCTTGCGCATGGCCTCGTCGTACTGGCCCGTCAGCATTCCAACCGCATTGATGACCGATTGGATCTGGTCTTCCATGGCATCGATGTTCGACGTATGCGCGATCAATACCGTATGGCGGATCTCGGCGTAGTAGTCCGTCATCCGGCAACCCAGTTCGGTGACCGCGAACGTGTAGTTCTTGGCATTGCCGTGCGTGTGCATCAGGTAGCCGCGCTTGACGAGTTTGCGCAAGGAATACTGCACGTTGGGGATGTCGTCGCGGTTCAGCAGGCGGGCAACGGACTGGGCGTTGCAGGGCTGGCCCTGCAGGCGAACGGCGTGAAGCAGGACGATCTCGGCGAAGCTCATGGTCGAGTCGCCGCAACGCGCCATCACATGCAACGCCCAGCGTTCGAACGCCTGCTGGAAACGCAGCATGACCAACTCGAATTCCGTGAACAGGATGTCGGCCTGGTTGCGTCCCAAGTGCCAGTTCGCGTGAACCGAGTCGCTCGGCTTGGTGGTCGGCCCCTTTTTCATCGGCGGGAATTTTACAGCATACGGTAGGCCCGATCTCGGGCTGCGGTAACTCCGTTCCCCCCGGGTTTGGTGACGCCTCGTGGCGCTCGCCGCCTCGTCGCGCCGATGCGCCGAGCGCCAATGAGTCGATCGTCGCTTGATTTATATCAAGTATTGCTGTCTACTATAGATCGAAAATCTATAAAAATTCAATCTATAAACAATCGATTACTCGGATCGATTGCGTCTGCATGGCCGCACAAGAGGAGACAAGAGTGAGCAAGACGGAAATTTCGGCGGCGACCTGATCCGCAACCCCGGCGGCTTCGCCGAAACCTGACGCGATATCGACCCGACCGGAAGGCCGGAAGGGCGAGTGCGCGCGTCCGATTCTCTGGCGTCCGCCGCTCGGCGAGTTCCATCAATCAACCACAGGAGACGAGACGATGATCACGATGAAATTCCGCTTCCTTCGCACGGGCTTCGTTGCGCTGGCCGTCGCGGCAGGCGGCGCGCATGCAGGCGAATGGCATCCGTTGAAGGTGAACGCCCGTGCCCCGGGACAGGAGGCGCGCTACCAGCTGGCCGACTACAGGCCGCTGGACAAAGCCAGCCGGGACTGGTCGATCTGCGTCTCGTTTCCGCACCTGAAGGATCCGTTCTTCGTCGCTGTCAACCACGGCATGATCGAGGAAGCCAAGCGCTTGGGTGTGCGCGTGCAGACGATGGATGCGGGCGGGTACACCGGGTTGAACACGCAGATCTCGCAGATCGAGAACTGCGTGGCCGGCGGCGCGCAGGCCGTCGTCATGGCCGCCATCGCCGCGGACGGCATGAACAATCTTCTGACGCGCCTGAAGGACAAGGGCATCCCGGTGGTCGACGCCGTCAACGGCGTGACGTCCGCGGACACGGGCGTGCGCGTGCTCACCAGCCCGCGTGACGAAGGCCTGCGCGCAGGCCAGTACCTCGCCCGCAAGCACCCGGCTGGCAGCAAGACGGTGAAGGTGGCCTGGCTGCCCGGCCCCGCCGGGGCGGGCTTCGTCGAAGCCTTCGACGCCGGCTTCCAGGAAGGCATCAAGGGCAGCGCCGCGGTGATCGCGGAGACCAAGCATGGCGACGTCGGCAAGGAGGTGCAGGCCCGCCTCGTCGAGGACCTGCTGCAGACGCACAAGGACCTCGACTACATCGTCGGCACGGCCGTCATGGCCGAGGCCGCGGTGCCGCTGCTCAAGGCCCGCAGGGTGGCCGACAAGGTCAAGCTCGTGTCGGTCTACATGACGCCGGGTGTGTTCGAGTCCGTGAGGGCCGGCGACGTCGAAGCGGCCGGCGCGGCGCCGGTCGTGCTGATCGGTCGGATCATGCTCGACAGCGCTGTGCGGCTGCTCGAGAAGAAGGTCGAGTTCACTGACGTGAACACGATCGGTCAGGTCTATACGAAAGCCAACATCGGATCGTTCGACGTCAACACGGTCCTGGCGCCGGCGAGCTTCCGGCCGGTGTTCCGGTTCGCCGGTAAGTGAGCCGTCCGCTCCTCTCCGTCGCTCCAGGGTCCGCGCCATGAATGCCGTCGTCGACGCGTCTGCGTGCATCGATCGCGCGCCGGTCGTCCGGGTGCGCCGCCTGTCGAAGCGCTACGGCCAGCATCTTGCGCTCGACAGCGTGACGCTCGACCTGCAACCGGGTGAGGTGCATGTCCTGTTCGGAGAGAACGGGGCAGGCAAATCCACCCTGATCTCGATGCTCGCCGGCGCCCTCGAACCCAGTGCCGGCGAGATCGAGACAGACGGGTGCAGCGGCACCTTCGCTTCGGTCGCTCAGGCCCGGGCGCATGGCGTGCGTGCGGTGTTCCAGGAATTCTCGCTCGTGCCCATGCTGACCGTGGGCGAGAACATCATGCTCGGCGAGGAGCCGTGCCGCGGTCTCGGGATGCTGGCCAAGGCGGCAGCGCGCGAGGAGGCGCGGCGCCTGATCGACGCATCGGGATTCTCGCTGGAAGTGGACGAGCTCGTGGCGAACCTGCCGCGGGGCAAGCAGCAGATGGTCGAGATCTGCAAGGCGCTGCGGCGAACACCGCGCGTACTGATCCTCGACGAACCCACGGCGTCGCTGTCCGAGCACGATGCCCGGGCGCTGTTCGCTCTGGTGCGCAGGCTCAAGGACGACGGCATTGCGATCGTCTACATCACGCACCGGATGCACGAGATTCCGGCACTCGGCGATCGGGTGACGGTGCTGCGCGACGGCCGGCAGATCGCCACCGTACCGGCCGACACTCCCGAGGCGCGGCTCATCGAACTGATGACCGGACGCACGCTGGCGAAGATCTATCCCTCGCTCAATCCGCGGCTCGGCGAGGTGCGCCTGAGCATTCGGAACCTCAGCCTCGTGCCCGAGCCGGGAACGGTCACGGTGCGCGACGCCAGTCTCACCGTCCGCGCGGGCGAGGTCGTCGGCATCGCGGGCCTGGTGGGCTGCGGCAAGAGCGAGCTGGCGCAGGCTTGTTTCGGGCTCAAGCCTTTGGCCGCGGGCACCATCGTGCTCGATGGGAGGCCGACCCGCTTCAAGCATCCTGCCGACGCGATCGCCCAGGGGTTGTGGTACAGCCCGGCCGACCGCAAGCACGACGGCCTGGCGCTGGGCCTGGCAGCGGGCCAGAACATGTCGCTGTCCGCGTTGCGCTTTGGCGCGCTGCGGGCGCAATGGCTGCGGCCCAGGCGCGAGAAGAGCCATCTCACGGAGCTCTCCGGCCGCGTCGATTTCGCTGCCCAGCGCCTGCGCGAGCCCGCCGCCAACTTCTCGGGCGGCAACCAGCAGAAGGTGCTGCTGGCCAAGGGTCTTGCCCAGGATATCGGCGTCTATGTGTTCGACGAGCCTACCGTGGGCATCGACGTCGGCGCCCGCTTGGCCATCTACCGCTGCCTGGCGGATCTCAGCAAAGCCGGTGCGGCGATCCTGCTCGTGTCGTCCGACCTGCCCGAGCTGCTGGGCATGACCCACCGGCTACTGGTGATGAATGACGGCCGCATCGCCTGCGAGTTCAGCCACGCCGAATACGACGAGCACCGGATCCTCGAGCAGTTCTTCTGAGATCTCCATGCGCCGAGCGCCTTCCATGAACACCGTAGACACGAGCGCTGCTCCCCTTGCTGCCGACGCCGGCCGCTTCACCGCCTGGTCCTGGCTGCGACGCAATCGCCAGGTCATCGCGCTGCCGGCGATGTTCGCCATTGCAGTGGTCGCCTTCGCGGTTGGCGCTCCCGGCTTCCTGACCGTCGACAACCTCACCAACGTCGCGCGGCAGTCTGTCTACCTGCTGATCGTCTCGCTCGGCCAGCTGATCGTGATGATCGGCGGAGGGCTCGACCTGTCCGTCGGGGCGGTGGTGTCCCTCGCGTCCGTGACGGCTGCGACGGTGATGGCGGCGGCGTTCGCCGCAATGCCCGATGCACCGGGCCTGGCCATCGCCGCCGGAGTGGCCGTGCTCCTCGTCATCGGCATGGTGGTGGGCCTGGTCAATGGTCTGGGTGCCACCCGGCTGCAGATCCCGCCCTTCATGATGACGCTGGGAATGGGGTCGGTGCTGTTCGGCATCACGTTGCTCGTGTCCGGCGGCGCGCCCGTGTACGGCCTGCCCGGCGAGCTCGGCTCGGTCTTCGGCTTCGGCGAATGGTTCGGCGTGCCGATCCCTGCGCTCGTCGCCCTCCTGCTGGTCGCGCTCACGTATGCGCTGTTGGAGTGGAGCCGCTATGGTCGTCATCTCTATGCCACCGGCGGCAACGCCCGTGCCGCCCTGCTGTCGGGCGTGCGCACCCACGGCGTGATCGTCGTCTCCTTCGTGCTGTCGAGCGTGATGGCCGCTCTGTCAGGCTTCCTGCTGACCGCAAGGCTGGGCACGGGCGAGGCGAACATCGGCGCCAGCCTGCCGCTGGACTCCATTGCCGCATGCGTCATCGCCGGCGTCAGCCTCTCGGGCGGACAGGGCCGAACCTTCAAGGTGCTGCTCGGCACCTTGCTGATCATGCTCGTGCAGAACGGCCTGAATCTGATGCAGGTCGGCGCCTACGCGCAAACCATGGTCATCGGCGCCATCCTCATCTGCGCCATGGCGCTCGCCCGTCATTGAGCGCATCCCATCTATCGAGACCTGCCAGAAGCAGATTGCCCATGACAGCAGCGAAGCACGAAGCGCCGATCCCGATGTATTCGTCCGCCAGGGTCGGATACGCCCAGCGTGCTGCCTTGCGTGACGCACTCGATCCGGCGAGGAGGCTGTACACGGCCCCTTCCTGAGCGTCCTGCCCCCGTATTGCCGTGATGGCTTTTTCGGGTCCCGCCCACGGACCCGGAGGGGGTCGTTTTTTTTTTTTTCAACCAAGAGGAGGAGATCATGAAAAGGAACCTGCATATTGCCCTGCTCGGACTGGGGCTGGCATCGCCCGTGTTCGCACAGGGCAACGTGTCCATCTACGGCCTGCTCGATGCCGGCGTGTCGCACGTGTCGAACCAGGGCGGCAGGTCGGTGAAGAAACTCGACGACGGCGTCTATACGCCCTCGCTGCTCGGCTTGCGCGGCACCGAGGACCTGGGTAACGGGCTGCAGGCGCTGTTCCTGCTGGAGACCCAGATCGAGCTGGGCACCGGCGGCATCATCCCCAATTCCAACATGTTCTGGCGCCAGTCCTATGTCGGGCTGTCTTCGCCCGGTGTCGGCAAGCTGACCTTCGGCAACCAGTTCGATTTCATGTGGGACAACCTGGCCCCTGCGCTGAACGATCCGGCCGTGCTGGCGGGCGGTCTCTACAACTTCAGCGGCGGCCCCTTCGCCAAGCTCGGCATTCCCAGGAATCTCACCGGCGGCCTGGATTGGGATCGGACGGCGGGTGCCCGGGTCGCCAACACCGCGAAGTACCAGTCGCCGTCGATCGGCGGCTTCGCTTTCGGTGCGCTGTACGGCTTCGGAGAGGGCCAGGGCGACCGTACCGTCAGTGCGGGAGCACGGTATGAGCGAGGTCCGCTGGGGATCGGAGCGGCCTTCACCGAGGTCGACTACCGCCTACCCGGTGCGCCGGAGGTGAGCATCCGCAACTGGGGCCTCGGCGGACACCATGTGTTCGGTTCGGTGACCGGCGCCGCCCTGGTGACCACCGCCCGCAACGAGCAGAGCGGCGCCAGGGTGTACCAGGCCCGCGCGGGGGCCAGATGGAACTTCTCCGGCCCCTGGTCGGTCGGTGCGGCCTACACCTACATGAAGGGCAACGATCAGCTCGACGACAACCATGCCCACCAGGTCGGGGCGACGCTCTCCTACGCCTTCTCCAAGCGCACGCTCGCGTATGTGCAAGGCGTGCACCAGAAGACGAATCCGGAAGCCAAAGCGCACATCATGGGCGTCATGGATCCCGCGGGTGCGTCCTCGACCTCGAGGCAGTCGATCCTTCGGATCGGCATGTGGACGACATTCTAGAAATGGCCCCGCTCGTCGAGAGGCACAGCCTCGGTTGCGGCGGGTACGGCCGCCAATAGATTTGACTCTTGATCTGAATCAGGTACTGTGTTCATATAATAGATTGAAAATTTATTGAACTTCGATCGACAGGTCAGAAATAGCTCGATGCTGCTCTGTCGAGTCGAAGCGTTCGAACGGACCAAGTCAATCAATTCGAAAGAGGAGGAGCATCGCCGTGGGAATACGAATAGGCGTGGACGTAGGCGGAACGTTCACCGATTTCCTCGTCAAGGATGACGAGGGCGGTACCCGCGTCTACAAGGCCTCGACGACGCCCGGAGATCCGACGATCGGCTTCTTCAATGGCCTCGAGAAGGCAGCGACGTCGGACGGGCAATCGTTGGAGGAATGGCTTCGACGTGTCGAGACGATCGTTCACGGCACGACGATCACGACCAACGCCGTGCTGACGGGTGAGGGGGCCGTGACCGGATTCGTGACGACCGCCGGGTTCCGCGACATGCTGAACATGAGGCGCGGGATCAAGGAAAAGCAGTTCGAGAACTACGCGCCGCCGCCGCAACTGGTGCCGAGGCGCCGGATCGCGGCCGCCCGGGAGCGCGTGTCGTCCGAAGGCGAGATCGTCGCGCCCCTGAACGAAAGCGACATTCGCAGTGCGGCGGAACAGTTTCGTGCGCAAGGCGTCGAAGCCGTTGCGGTTTCGTATCTCTGGTCGTTCCGGAACGACCGGCACGAGCGGCGTACGAAGGAGATCCTCGAGCAGGAACTGCCGGGCGTCTACGTCTCCTTGTCCACCGACGTGCTGCCGCAGATTCGGGCGTACGAGCGACACAGCACGACGGTGCTGAACTCCTATGTCGGTCCGGTGCTGAGCCGCTACCTGTCGCGACTCCAGCAGCGGCTTCACGATCTCGGTTTCGGCGGCACCTTGCTGATCATGCAGTCCAACGGCGGCGTGATGTCGCCGGAAGTCGCACAACGGTTCGCCTCCAACACTCTGCTGTCCGGCCCCGCAGGCGCTCCGCAGGCGGGGATCCACTACGGTGCCGTGCACGGATTCCGCAACCTGATCACCGTCGACATGGGCGGCACGTCGTTCGACGTCGCGTTGATCCGCAACGGACTCCCGAGCGTGACGACGGAAGGCAGCATCGGAGGTCATCGAGTCGCTTCGCCGATCCTGGACATCCATACGGTAGGCTCGGGCGGGGGCTCGATCGCCTGGATCGATGCGGGCGGCCTCCTCAATGTGGGACCGAAGAGCGCCGGCGCGGTTCCCGGGCCTGCGTGCTACGGCCGGGGAGGCGTCCTGCCGACCGTGACCGACGCCAATTACGTGCTGGGCTACCTGGATAGCGCCGGCGACGAGCTGACGCTGGACGGCGGCGCGGCGCAGGAGGCCATCGCGAAACACATCGCGCAGCCGCTGCAGGTGGGGGTCGTCGACGCGGCGTTCGGTATCTATCAGGTCGTGAATGCCGACATGGCCGCGGCGATCTCCGTGGCATCGGTGCAGCGCGGCTACGACCCGCGTGAATTCGTCCTGGTCGTTGCCGGGGGGATCGGTCCTCTGCACGCGGGCGCGATCGCGAGAGATCTGGAGATACCGCTGATCCTGATTCCGCGCGAGTCGTCGGTGTTCTGCGCGGCCGGGATGCTCATCTCGGATCTCAAGCACGACTACGTCCACACGTACGCGCGCGAGTTCGAGGCGGTCGACCTCGACGCGGTGGCGCAGATCTACCGCGAGATCTCCGAGAAGGCCATGAATACGCTGGAGGCGGAGAACGTCTCCACCCGGAAAGTGGTCCTCGAGTACTCGGCCGACCTGCGCTACGTCGGCCAGTTCAACGAAGTCGAGGTCCCGGCGTTCCCCGGCGGCACGTTCACGTCCGCGGCGCTCGAGGAGCTCGAATCGGCGTTCCACCGCCGCCACGACGATCTCTACGGTTACTCCACGCCCGGATCGCCGATCGAGATCATCAATCTTCGCGTCAGCGCGCGCGGGCTGACCGAGAAGCCGACGGTGGAGCTCGTCGGGGCTCGGGGAACCGATTCGTCGGCTGCGCGAACGGGCTCCCGAAAGGCATGGTTCAACGGCGCATTCAGCGAAACGCCGGTCTACGACGGACTGCGGCTCTTCCACGGCAACATCGTGTTCGGACCCGCCATCGTGGTCCAACCGACCACGACGATCCTGGTGCCGCCCGATTTCGAGCTGACCTGCGACGCGGCGAACAACTACCTGATGCATCGCAAGGGCAGCGACCTGAAAGCCCTTGTCGGGCGCTTGACCGAGGAGGTGGCGGCATGAACATGGCAACTGGCGTTACGGATGTCGATCCGATCAAGGTTTCGGTCATCAGCAGTCGGCTGGACGCGATCAGCAAGGAGATCGGCCAGACGATGCTGCGGACCTCGCGTTCGCCGATCTTCTCGGAGGCGCGAGACTTCGTCACCGGGATCTTCGACCACCGCCTGCGGTTGCTGGCGCAGACCGCCTACATACCCGTGCTGATGGGGGCGTTGCCGTTCGCTCTCGAAAGCATCGCGAAGGAATATGCCGGCGACATCTCGGAAGGCGACGTGTTCATCCTGAACGATCCCTATCGCGGCAACAACCACCCGCCCGACATCACGATCGCGAAACCGGTCTTCGCCGAAGGAGCGGTCCAGTTCTGGGCCGTGTCGAAGGGTCACCATGCCGACGTCGGCGGTGGCGGCGTGGTCGGCTACAACCCCGCGGCGCACACGGTCTGGGAAGAGTGCGTGAGGATTCCGCCGGCGAAGCTGCTGGAGAAAGGCAAGCGCAACAAGTCGCTCTGGGATTTCATCCTGATCAACGTCCGCATGCCGTGGCTGGTCGAGGCGGATCTCGAATGCCAGATCGGCGCCTGCACGATCGGCGAGCGAAGCCTCCGGTCGCTGATCAGGAAGTACGGACTGCCGGTGCTGCACAGCGCCGCGGATCACATCCTCGATGCATCGGAGCGCCAGACCAGGGCGGCGCTTCGTGCCGTTCCCAACGGCGTGTATCGGGCCGAGAGCTTCATCGACCACGACGGTGTGGACAAGGCGAGGAAGATCGGCGTCCGGCTGGCGCTGACCGTCTCCGACGAGGCGGTTCACTTCGACTGGTCGGACAGCGATCCCCAGGCGATCGGTTACGTCAACAGCACGCTGGCCAACACCGTGTCCGCTTCGTTTCAAGCGTTGTTCATGACGGTCTGCTCCGAAGTCAAGTACAACGAAGGCGCACTGCGTGCGCTCAGCGTCGAGGCGAAGGAGGGATCCATCCTGAACGCGCGCGAGCCGGCTCCGGTGACGTGCTGCACGGTGGCGGCTGCGCAGACGATCATCGAAACCACGTGGCTGGCGCTGGCGCAGGCAGTTCCCGAGCGCGTCTATGCCGGTTGGGGGCGCTGGCTGGCGCCGGCGACGATGGGTTTCAACCCGAGAACGCAGAGGCCGTTCGGCGACATTCACTTCATGGGCAAGGCGGGTGCCGGCGCCACGCACGGGCTCGACGGCTGGGATCACATCGGCCCCTCGGTGACCGCAGGCGGCTTGCGTGCGCCCGATCCGGAACTCCACGAGTTGATCAACCCCTACACGGTGCTGCGCTACGAGTACTGGCCGGACAGCGCGGGCCCCGGCCGGTGGCGCGGCGGTATCGGCGCCGTATGCCGGTGGCGGGTCGATGCCGACGGAATCATGGCCGTCAACTTCGGCGGCGGCGTCAACGAGGAGACCCGCCCGTACGGGCTCGAGGGCGGGCATCGCGCCCCGGTCTCGAAGGTACTCGTCCATCGCCGCGATGGCCAGGTGGAGAACATCGACACCGAAACCTTCTTCGCGCTGAACAAGGGCGACGAGGTCGAGATCTACGAGACGGGGGGCGGCGGATACGGCGATCCGCTGACGCGCGATCGTGCCCAGGTCGCGGACGACATCGCGGACGGACTGGTTTCGGTGGCCGAAGCGCGGCGGGTCTACGGGTGGCATCCGAATGCCGTTTCGGCGACGGCGAACGAGGCGGCCTGATCGAGCGCGAGATCGCTTCAAGACGAGTTTCATGGAGGAATGACCGATGAGCACGGCAGTCGGCGCGCAAAAGGCCGGGATCGCACGCGATCATGAGGAACAGATCTTCGAGACGGGGGCCGGCATCGAGATCCGCGACATGTATCGCCCAGGCGATGTGGCCGGCGCGGATTACCAGCACGATCTCGGAGAGCCTGGCGAATATCCCTTCACGCGTGGACCTTACCCGGGCATGTATCGGGAGCGAATCTGGACGCGTCGCTTCCAGGTGGGATTCGGATCGCCTGGGGAGACCAACGAGCGGATCAAGTACCTGCACGCCCAGGGGGCGAACGGTTTCGTCATCACGATCGATCTTCCCACGTCCTACGGATTCGATTCGGACGATCCGATCGGCGAAGGCGAGGTCGGCGTCACAGGGGTGCCGATCAGCACGCTCGAGGACATGGAGACGCTTTACGACGGCTTCGGTCCGGATGCCGTTTCGTATGCCCTGTCGATCCGGCCGCCGGTGTCGTCGGTGACGCTGGCCATGCTCGCATCGGTCGCCAAAAAGAAGAACGTACCCTTCGAGAAGGTGATCGGGACTCAGCAGAACGATCCGTTCTATCAAATGAGCGGAGGTCCCCTTCAGACGATCACCCAGTTCTTCCCCCTGGATGGAACGCTGCGCCTGTGCATCGACAACATCGAGTTCATCTCCAGGAACATGCCGAGACTGAACTGGATGGTGACCAACGGATACAACCTGCGCGAAACAGGTGTCAATGCGATCCAGGACGGGGCGTTCTCGCTGGCTCACGCGTTCGACATCTTTCGCCGCGCACGGGAACGCGGCCTCGACATCAACGTGTTCCCCCGACGAGCTTCGTTCTTCCTTTCCTGCTCCATCGACTTCTTCGAGGAGATCGCCAAGTTCCGAGCCATGAGGCGACTGTATGCGAAGCACATGCGGGAACGCTTCGGAGCGACCAATCCGGAGTGCTGGCGATTGCGGTTCTCGGTGCAATCGGCCGGCAACACCCTCACGCGTCAGCAGCCGGAAGTGAACATCATTCGGGCAACCGTCGAGGCGATGGCGGCGGTATTCGGTGGCGCCCAGTCGATCCACCTGTGCTCATACGACGAGGCGCATGGATTGCCGACGGAGGAGTCGTCGCGGGTCGCGCTGCGCACCCAGCAGGTGATTGCATACGAAAGCGGGATCACCAAGAGCATCGATCCACTGGGAGGATCCTACTACGTCGAGACGCTCACGAACCAGATGGAAAAGGCGATCGACGAGAAGCTCGCCGACATCGATCGGAACGGTGGAATGATCTCCCGCATCAAGGAGCATTGGCTCGAGGACCAGATCAACAGCGAACGGATCAAGAATCAGAACGACCTCGATACGGGCCGCCGAACTCTGGTCGGCGTCAATCGATTCCGGATCCCCTCCGAGGAAGAGAGGCCGCTTGCGATTCACAAGATCCAGGCCGACGTCTGGGGGGCGCGCCGCAGCGAGTATCTGCGCGAGTATCGCGCCTCGCGAGACCCGCAAAAGTGGGCGGAAGCGATGGCGCGGATCGAGGCTGGCTGGACCGGCGGGGAGAACATGGTTCCGATCCTGATGGACGCGTTGACGAACAAGGTCACGATGGGCGAGTGCCACGAAGCGATGCGCAATGCCCAGAAATGGAAATTTCGTTAAGGAGCACCACTCATGAGAGTGCCAAAACGTATCTTGCTCGCCAAGATGGGACTTGATTCGCACGACACCGGCATCATCACCGTCGCGAGCATTCTGCGGGATGCAGGTCACGAGGTGATCTATCTGGGCCTGCACAATCAGGCGAAAGGGCTGGTCCGGGCTGCGATCGACGAAAGCGCCGACGCCATCGGCATCAGTTTCCTTTCGGGCCAGCATATGACGCAGATGCGCCGGCTCATCGACGAGATGCAGTCGCAGCAGCTCTCGATTCCGGTGTTCTGCGGGGGCGTCATCCCGGACGAGGACGCGGCTGCTCTGCGGCAGATGGGCGTGACCGAGGTGATCATGCCGGGCACATTGTCGGTGGACGTCGCCCGACTGGTGAACAACGCGCTGACGGGCCTGGAAGCGTGAGGGCGATGTACGCCCTTGGACGAGCGGCACGAGGCGAGATGCCGGTCCTTCGGCCGGGAGGTGTCGGAGCATGACGCTTGACGAGATCGTGGCGCGAAACGGGTTGCGCTTTCCGGACAAGCCTGCGCTGGTCATGGGCGAGCGAAGCATCACATGGAGGCAACTCGACCAACGTGTCGATCGCGTCGCCAATGCGCTGCGCGCCCGCGGATTGAGCGCTGGCGACCTGGTTGCGATTCTCTTGACGAACAGCATCGAGATGATCGAGATCTACTTCGGCGTCGCACGCGCCGGGTCGATCGCGGTGCCCCTGAACTACCGCCTCAACGGGAACGAGTTGTCGGAGATCCTCGGTAACGCTCGTCCTGCATTGCTCGTATGCGGATCGACTCTGGTGGAGAAGGTCGCCGATTCCGAACCGGCGCTTTCGCGCTGGATCGTCGGGCAAGCTTCGGCGCCGGGAGCAGATTCGTATGAGGCGGTAGTCGGCGAAGCGTCGGCCGAGCGGATTGCCGCCATCGATCGGGAAAGCGAGCCGTTTGCGGTCTTCTTCACGAGCGGCACGACCGGAGCACCGAAAGGCGTGATGGTCTCTCATCGCAATCTCGAGGCGAATGCCTTCAATCAGTTCGTTGCGGACGAAAGCCGGCGAGACGACGTCAACCTGATCTCCACCCCCCTTTATTACGCCGGCGCCGTTTTCATGTCCGTGACCTACATGATGCTCGGCTGTACGCAGGTGATCATGGACGGCTTCGATCCGGGGCGATGGCTGGAACTGGTCAGGCGACACAAGGTCAGTGTCGCGCTTCTCGTGCCGACCATGATCAATTCGGTGCTCAATCATCGTGATCTCGACACGTTCGATCTGTCGACCCTGCGGCGAGTCTTCTACGGCGGCGGGCCGATGCCGCCGACGGTGCTGCGTCGCGCTCTCGGGCGGTTGCGCTGCGGGTTCACGCAGGGCTACGGCCTCACGGAAACCCTCGAAGCGACCTTTCTGGTTGCCTCTGACCACGTGCTCGACGGCAACGCACAGCAGGAAAAGCGGCTGTCGTCCGCGGGTCGTGAGGCCGTCGGCGCGGAGGTTCGCGTCGTGGACGGCGCCGGCAGCGAGGTTCCGGCGGGCGTCGTCGGCGAAGTGCTGGTGCGCAGCCGCTCGGTGTGCGCGGGCTACTGGAACAACCCCACCGAAACGGCGAGGGCCTTTCTCGACGACTGGTTCCGTACCGGCGATCTCGGCTATCTCGACGAGGAACGCTATCTGTTCATCGTGGACCGGATCAAGGACGTGGTGGTGAGCGGAGGCACGAACATCTACACGAAAGAGGTGGAGAGCGTGCTCTACGAGCATCCAGCCGTTCTCGAGGCGGCGGTCGTCGGACTCCCGGACGACGAGTGGGGAGAGATTGTCGCCGCAGTCGTGGTGCGGCGTCCCGGCAAATCGGTTTCGGCCGAAGAGATCGTTGCGTGGTGCAGGGAATCGCTGTCTGGCTACAAGAAACCCCGGGCAGTCCACTTCCTGGACGAGTTGCCGAAGAATCCGAGCGGAAAGGTGCTCAAGCGTGAGTTGCGCAGCATGCTGGGCCGGAGAGCCATGCCATGAGCAAGCGCATCCTCAACATCGTGCCGGTTCCCGTTCCAGCAGAGGCGCTGGCGGCATTCGGTGCCCAATTGCCGGCCGAGGCCGTGCATCCCGATTTCGAGAACGTCTTCGTAGCGGCGACACGCGGTGCCCGGATCATCGACAGCGTCTATGAGCAACTGATTGCGGAGGCCTTCGTGCTCGAGGCGGGCTGCCGTGCGGAGGAGGAAGGTTTTGTCGCAGTCTGCGTCAACTCGATGAGCGACTCGGCCGTGCCGGCCCTGCGCTCGAGGCTGCGCATCCCCGTGGTCGGTCCGGCGAGCAGCTCGATGCTGCTCGCTTGCATGCTGGGCAAGAAGTTTTCGGTGATCACGATGTGGCCGAAGTGGCATTCCCTGTATGAGAAGGCGATTTCCGAACACGGGATCGCGCACCGCGTCGCGTCGATTCGCGACATTGGAGTACGACCGGATGCCGCTGAGCTCCTGGCGGGCAAGGAGGAAACGGTATTCGATCTGCTGCACCAGGCGGCACGGGCCGCGATCGACGAGGATGGCGCCGATGTCATCATCCTCGGCTCGACGACCATGCATCAGAGCTACGGCTATCTGAAGCAGGTGTTGGAGGTGCCGGTCATCAGTCCGGGTCTGGTGGCGGAGAAGATCGCAGAGATGCTGGTGTTGACGGGCACCAGTCACAGCAAGAAGGCATACCCGAGTCCTGAATCGATACAGGACGGCCTGTTCGCAGGCCGTCCTTGAGCGGGAGTCGCGCCAGCCCGCTACGCGTCGGCGACCTCGATGACGAGGGCCATGGCGGTGTCGCCGGCGGCGCAGCCGGTGAACAGTCCGAAGCCGCCGCCGCGAATGACCAGCTCCTCGATCAGCTCGATGACCGAGCGCGTACCCATCGGCGCCTGCGGATGCCCCCACACCAGCGAGCAGCCGTAGTTGTTCATCGTCATCGGGTCCACGCCGGTGGCCTTGGCAAAGCACAGGTCGTTGACCGCGAACGGGTTGTGCGTCTTGATCGCCGCGATCTGGGAGATGGAGCGCCCGGCCTGCTCGAGCGCGCGCTGCGCCGCCGGTATCGTGGCCTCGGGCATGTAGGCCAGCGGCGC
>JAHDYE010000004.1 GCA_023383035.1 Burkholderiaceae bacterium
TGCTGTCGGTGCTGCGCTGGGCCGAGAACCCGCGCAACGGCATCGCCGGCTTTCGCGCGCTGCAGCTGATGACGGGCATCGGGCCGGCCATCGCGCGGCGCTGCCTGGAGGCCGCCGACGAGGCGGCGCAGGGTCTGCTCGCGGCGCTGAGCGAATTTCCCGCTCCCGCGTCGGCGACCGAAGAGTGGCGTGGTTTCGTTGCGCTGATGCAGGCGCTGCGCGATCCGGCGGCGCGCTGGCCGGCGCAGCTCGGGCCGCTGCGCTGCTGGTACCAGCCGCTGCTCGAACGTCGCTACGACGACGCTGCGGTGCGCGCCGCCGACCTCGACATGCTGCAATCGATCGCCGCGCAGTTCGGCTCGCGCGAGCGCTTCCTCACCGAGCTTGCGCTCGATCCGCCGCAGGCCACCGGCGACGTCGGCGACGATGCGCTGCGTGACGAGGACTACCTGGTACTGTCCACCGTGCATTCGGCCAAGGGACAGGAGTGGGACGCGGTCTACGTGATCAACGTCAACGAGGGCAGCTTTCCGAACGAGTACGCGACCGGCCGTCCCGAGTCGATCGACGAGGAGCGCCGGCTGCTGTACGTGGCGCTGACGCGCGCGCGCGACGCGCTGTACCTGCTCGAACCGCAGCGCTATCACCTCACGCAGCAGCCGCGCCACGGCGATGCCTACGTGCACGGCGCGCGCAGCCGCTTCCTCGACGACGCGCTGCTCGCGCGCTTCGATCGCGTGGCGCCACTTGATTCCCCGCCCCCTCGGGGCAGCGGCGACGACGCGGGTCGCCTGCCCGCAGTCGACGTGGCAGCGCAAGTACGCGACATGTGGTGAACGTCCGCGCCGGCACGCGGCGCGGCTGGGCGCGATCCGGCGTTTCGACTCCGAAGGTGTGGCTGTACGCCGAAACGGAATCATGTATCGAGGACGCGAACCATTGCATTTTTGACGCATCGTGTCGAGACTGTCGAGACGAGACCTGCACCCATGCGTTTCGACCGTTTCACGACGAAGTTGCAGCGGGCCGTGTCGGATGCACAGGACGCTGCCGCCGGCCGGGGCGACCCCTGCATCGGGCCGCTGCATCTGCTCCTGGCGCTCATCGAGCAGGACGACGGAACCACCGGTTCGCTGCTTCGGCGCTGCGACGTTCACCTCGGGTCGCTCAGGACCGCGCTTGCGCACCAGCTCGATCGCGTCTTCCCTTCCGGGGCGTTCGCCGGGGAGATCCGGACCGAACATGCCCTCGAGCGCATGCTGAAGCTGGCCGAGCGCAAGGCTGCCGCGCGCGGCGACCGCTTCGTCGCCACCGAGATGTTCCTGCTCGCCGCCTGCGAAGACGATAGCGACATCGGACGGATCTGCAGGGATCACGGAGTGCACAGGCAGGCGCTCGAGCAGGCGGTGGAGGCGGAGCGCCGCGGGCGACCCGTTGCCGATCCGGCGGCGGAGAATCGGCGCGGCGCCCTGGCACGCTATGCCTCGGATCTCACCGAACGCGGGCGGGCGGGAGGGATCGACCGGGTGATCGGGCGCGACGACGAAATCCGCTGCGTGCTCCAGATCCTGCAGCGGCGTACGAAGAACAACCCTTTGCTGATCGGTGCGCCCGGCGTGGGCAAGACCGCGATCGCCGAGGCCGTGGCGCAGCGGATCGCGCTGGACGAGGTACCGGAGACGCTGAGGGGAAAGCGGGTGCTCTCGCTGGACATGGCGGGCATGATCGCGGGTGCGAAGTACCGCGGCGAGTTCGAGGAACGTCTGAGAGCCGTATTGACGGAGATCGCCGAGGAGGCAGGGCGGATCATCCTCTTCATCGACGATCTTCATTCGATCGTGGGTGCCGGCAAGGCCGCGGGCGCCGCCGAGGCCGGTGCCTTGCTCAAGTCCGCGCTTGCCCGCGGTGAGCTGCATTGCCTCGGTACGACCACCGACGACGACTATCGAAGACACGTCGAAGCGGATGCCGCGGTCGACCGGCGCTTCCAGAAAGTGAGGGTGGGCGAGCCATCACCCGCACTGGCCATCGCCATGCTGCGCGGGCTGAAGTCGCACTACGAAGCGCATCACGACGTCGACATCACCGATCCGGCGATCGTTGCCGCGGCGGAGTTGTCTCATCGCTACATCGCCGGTCGCTTCCTTCCAGACAAGGCGATCGACCTGATCGACGAAGCTGCGTCGCGCATCGCCGTCGATGCGCCGCCGCCACGGCGAGACACGGGAGGCGGGCCGGTGCGCGAGAAGGTGGGCGCGTCGCACATCACCGAGCTGGTTTCCCGGATCACCGGCCTGCCGCTTCCCGGAGGATCGTCCGACGAGCGCGGCAGGCTTCTCGCGATGGAAGCGGAGATGCGGCAGCGGGTCGTCGGGCAGGATCATGCCGTGGCGCTGATCTGCGACACGATCCGCCGCGCGCGTGCCGGTCTCGCGGATCCAGGGCGTCCCGTCGGTTCCTTCCTTTTTCTCGGTCCGAGCGGCGTCGGAAAGACCGAATCGTGCAAGGCGCTCGCCGCGTGCCTGTTCGACCGCGAGGAACGCCTCATCAGACTGGACATGAGCGAGTTCGCCTCGGCCCATGCGGTGGCGCGGTTGATCGGCGCGCCGCCCGGCCACGAGGGCTACGAGGACGGTGGCCAACTGACCGAGGCAGTGCGGCTCAATCCGTATTCCGTGATCCTGCTCGACGAGATCGACAAGGCGCATCCCGAAGTGCGCGACGTGCTGCTGCGGGTGCTCGACGAAGGCCGCCTGACCGATCGCCGCGGTCGTACCGTGGATTTCCGCAATACCGTCGTTGTGATGACCTCGACGTCGGAGAGCGACGCGATCGCAGCGATCGGGGATGCCGGCTGCGCCGCGTTCGGACAGGCCGTGCGGGCGCGGGCCGGGCGGCAATTCGGGCGGGACTTCGTCGACCGGATCGACGAGGTCGTGGTGTTCCATCCATTGCAGAAGCGGCATCTCGAGGACGTCGCCCGGATCCGGTTCGAACGCCTGCGACAGCGGCTGGCGAGCCGGGGCGTGAGGGTCCGGATCACTGCCGAGGCGCTGGCCGATCTGACCGGGTCGGCCTGCCATCCGGCTGCGGGAGCTCGCGTGCTCGAACGCCTGATCCGGGAGCGTATCGAGAACCCGCTCGCACGGTCCGTGCTCGACGGCACGATCGGTCCGGGCGATACCTACACGGTCACACGAACTGCGCGCCGAAGCGGCTCCTGATGACGTCGGGCGCGACGCCGTGAGTGATGAACACGAGCCTCGACGTTCGCTCCTCGTCGGGCCAGTGGTCCAGCCATGCAACGGGGAAGAACACATGCTGGACTCCCTGGATGACTGCCGGCATGTCGGGCGCGTCATCGACGTGGAGGATTCCCTTCACGCGCAGCAGGTTCGCACCGAACTCCAGCGCGAGCTCCTGCAGGAACTCGTTGAAGGCGCGGCTGTCCACCGCCCGGTGCAGCTCGACGACGAAGCTCGTGATGCCTTCGTCGCTCTTCCGATGCCGGTGTACGTGGGCGTGACCGCACGAGTCGTCATGGCACTCGTCGTGGTCCCCGGCCGCCTCGATCATGTCCGAGAGCCCGGCGAAAGTGGCGGCGACCCCCCCCCTGTCGCCGAGGCCGTGCAGGATCGCCGGATCGATCACGCCGCGGACGGCTTCATGGAAGGTTCCGGTACGGTTGATGGCGCGAATCCGCGCGATGAATTCCTCGTACGCCTGCGGTTCCGACAAGGTCTCGACCAGATCGCGTTTCGATACCACGATCGCATCGGCCAGGGCCGCCTGCTTCACGGCTTCCGGGAACCGGTCGAGCGCCGACGCGCCGGCAATCGCATCCACCATCGTCAGCACGCCGCCGAGGCGGAACCGGTCCAGCAGGTGCTGGTCGGTCATCAAGGTGTGCAGGATCGGGGCGGGATCGGCCAGTCCGGTCGTTTCGACGACGACCCGATCGACGCGGGGGACGCGGCCCGCATCCATCCACATCGCCAGGGAACCGAGCTTGTCGGCAAGGTCGCCCCGTATCGTGCAGCAGATGCAGCCGTTGTTCATTTCGACCATCATCTCGGTGCTCGACTCGACCAGCAGGTGGTCGACGCCGATCTCGCCGAACTCGTTGATGACGATGGCCGTGGATTCCATCCCCGGCTGCCTGACGAGATGATTGAGGAGCGTCGTCTTGCCGCTGCCGAGGAAGCCGGTGATGACGATGACCGGTATTTTCCGACCGTACGGGTTGCTCATGCCACTTCTCGGCGGGGAGAGACAGATTGTCGACAGGCGGCCTTACCCGCCGAAGGCAAGGCGCGGCAGGAACAGGACCAGCTCCGGGAACGCGACAATGGCCATGATCACCACGAAGAGTACGTAGAAGAACGGCATCACCCCACCCACCAGTTCGCCGAACGAGTACTCGGGCCGCAATCCCTGCAGGATGAAGAGGTTCATGCCGACCGGCGGCACCAGCAGCCCGGCCTGGATGAGCATCGTCATCAGCACGCCGTACCAGATCGGGTCGTAGCCGAGCGCGGTGATCATCGGGAAGACCAGCGGCAGCGTCATCACCATCGCGGCCAGGTCGTCCATGAATGCCCCGAGTACCAGGTAGAACGCGATCACCGACATGAGGATCGCGAACGGCGACCAACCGATCGACATGACCGCGCGCGTCAGCTCGTTGGTGACCTGCTCGTAGGTGAGATAGATGCCCATCAGCTTCGCGGCCCAGTAGATCGCCATGACCATCGCGGTGGTCTTCACGCTTCCGGCCAGGGCTCTCGCCATTATTTTGCGATCGAGAAGACGCAGGGCGGCGGCGATGAGCAGGGTAAGGCCGCATCCTATGGCTGCGGCTTCGGTCGGGGTGGCCATGCCCGTGTAGATGGAACCCATGACGCCGACGAACAGGATGACTACCGGCCAGACGGCCCACAGTGCACGGACACACTCCGCCCACGACCGGCGCGCCACCGATTCCGCGCCCGCGACCAGCGCGGGATGTACATGTATTCTCAGCGCGATGTACATCATGTATGCCAGCGTCAGGACGATTCCCGGGATGATGCCGCCGAGGAATAGCTGGCCGATCGATTGATCGGTCATCGCGCCGTAGACGATCAGGCTGATGCTTGGCGGGATCAGGATGCCCAGCGTTCCGCCCGCGGCCACTGATCCCGCCGCGATGGGGCGGGCGTAGCCCCGCTTCTCCATTTCGGGCAATGCGACGGTGCCGATGGTGGCGCAATTCGCGACACTCGATCCCGAGCACGCGGCGAAGGCGGCGCCGACCAGTATGTTCGCGTGCAGGAGCCCGCCCGGAAGAAGCCGGTCGAGTAGCGGATAGATCCCCGCGTAGATGCGGGCGCTCAGTCCGGATTCGAACAGGATGTAGCCCATGAAGATGAACATCGGGATGGCGCACAGCACGAAACTGCTCAGGCCGTCCCAGGTGACCGGACCGAGCGCCAGGCCGAGCGCGGGGTTGGCGAAGTAGATCGACCCGACGGCGACGAGACCGAGGGCGAACACGATGGGCACCCCGAAGAAGATCAACGCCACGAGCGCCAGCACGTAGATCGACAGGAAGAAGGATGTGTCCATGCTCCGGTCTCCGTTGGTCGGCCGCCGCCTACCGGCCCGCCACGCCGCTTTTTCTGCCCGGCATTCCGATCGCCATCCAGACGATTTCCAGGAAAAGCTGGACGATGAACAGGCCGAGCCCGATCGTCACGATCAGTTGCGGCGGCCCGAGCGGGGATGGCTGCGGATAGAACGACATCCGGTTCATGGCAATGCTGCGAACGGAAACGTCCCACATCTGAACGAACGCAACCGAGAGGAACACGAGGCCCAGGATATATCCGGCCAGCATGATCCAGGGCTGGAGCGCGTCCGGCATGCGGTGCAGGAGGATGTCGGCACGCACGTGGCCGCCTTCGTGCAGCGTGTAGGACGCGCCCCAGAACGCGATCAACGGAACCAGGTACTCGGAATACTCGAGGGCATACGGCAGCGAGACGTAAAACAGCTTGGTCGCGACCAGTTCCGCGAGGATCAGGAGCATCATCAGGACGATCCCGGCCCCTGCCACGTAGAGACTGATCACGGACAGGATCGAGCGCGCGGCCTTCATCGCGCGCTCACTCGGCGACGGCCGCGGCAATCTTCTTCATCAGTGCCGCGGCCTCGGGCGTGGTCTGGCTCACCCAGCGCTCCCGGCATACCTGCGCCTTGGCGCGTCCCTTCTCGATCTCCCCCGGCGCGACGGCGACTTTCTCCATCCCCTTGACGACCAACTGCTCCATGACTTCCATACGAGCGTTCCAGTAGGCGTCGGCCGTGGCCGTGAGGTATTTCGTGGCTTCCCTGGCGAGAATCTCCTGCAGGTCGGCCGGCAACGACTTCCAGGCCCTCTCGCTCACCAGCGTGACGTAGATGGGAACGTTCGGAGTCCATCCGGTACTGACGTACTTCGTGACCTCGTACAGCTTCACGTCGAGCGCGGCGCGCAGTCCGCCCGAATTGCCCGCTACGACGCCGGTGGCAAGGGCGGTGTACGTTTCGTGGTACGGGATGACCATCGGCGTTGCGCCCATCTGCTCGAACCAGCACGCCAGCTGTTTCTGCCAGGCGCGGAACTTGTTTCCCTTCCAGTCATCGGCGGTCTTCAGCGGCACCTTGGACAGCATGTGGTCGAACTCCGGCATCATGGTGCCGAGGATCCTGCTGCCGAACCTGCGCGAAGTGGTGGCCTGCAAATCGGGCATCGCCGCGTCGAGCGCCTTTCGCACGTCGTCGCGCGTCTTGAACAGCAGCGGATGCGACAGCGTCTCCCATTCCGGAGCCTCGACCATCGCGGCGCTCATCGTGGTCCCCATTTCCAGCAGGCCATCGGCCACTGCCCGATGGTGCGTGAAGCTCGAGAACCCCAGCATGCCGCCCGGGTACACCTGGATCTGCAGACGGTTGTTCGAGGCCGCGGCGACCGCGCTGGCGAATGCGGTCGCCTTCTGCCCTTCCAGCGAGCCGATCGACGGAAAGTAGATGCCGAAGCGCCACTTGAAGGTCTTTCCGGTTTCCTGCGTCTGCGATTGCGCGAGGGCCGGAGCCAGAGCCGCGAAAAGCAGACACGTGCACAGCAGGCACAGGCGCTTCCATCCGGTCGATCGATCCATGTCAGTTCTCCCCGAGGGTTGCCGGCACGTCGTGCCGGGGCAGCGGCGCCGCCGCCAGTTCGATCTGCTCCAGGTGCGCGAGCAGACGTTGTGTTTCGGCGTGAGATATCCCTCCGGCATCCGCGCAGCGGAGGAACTTCTCGCGCAGGCGCTCGTCGGACAGCGGCTTCTCCGGCATGCCGGTCGGTTGCCCGAGATAGCCCCGGATCTCGCGCCCGTCGTCGATCGTCAGCGTGACGCGGGCGCATTCGGGCGCCTGCTCGTTCTGCAGGGAGTCGTCCCTGTGCATCACGACCTTCTCCATCGCCGCACGAACCTGCGGATCGGCCAGCGTGGCGTCGCTCAGGCTCTCGATGTCGAGCGCTCCTTTCGCCAGGACGACGCCGATGGCGAAAGGCATCGAGAACTGGGCCTGCTGGATACTGCGCGGCCGGTCGTGAACCAGGCTGATCGCGACCGTCGGCGAGACTTCGTAGACAGCCCGGTGCACGCGATCGCCGGCGATACGGTGTTCACGGAGCAGGTGCTGGGTCAGCTCGACCGCGGCGTGCGCCCCGGAGCAGACGGGATACTGCTTGAAGAGTATGCCGGGCTCGACGAGACGCCAGATCGTGCCCAGCGTGTCGAGGGCGCCAGGATCGGCCTTGCCGTCGTTCAGCAACTGGATGAAGCCGTTCCTGTCCTCCAGTGCGGCGGGCGGGCCGTCGAGGCCCGCGGCGGCAAGCAGCGCCGCTTCCACGCCGATCGCGGCGGCGCGGCCGGCCAGGTAGGGTTTCGCGTCGGTACCGAAGGCGGCCTTCATCCCGCATGCCTGGATTGCCGCCAGCGAGAGCGCGACAGCCGTTTCGGCTTGCGCAAGCCCCAGCGCCCTGGCGCTCGCGGCGGCAGCCCCGATGGCGCCGAACGTGCCGGTGCTCCACCAGCCCTTGTAGTAGTGCTGCGTGGTGCAGACCAGCGCGACGGCATACGCGACTTCCGACCCCACGACGAAGGCCTCCAGCAGTCGGCGCCCGTCCTCGCCGGCATGCTCGGTCGCGGCGAGGGCGGCCGGCAGCACGACGGTCGATCCGTGCATGATCCCCGTGTAGCTGGTGTCGTCGAAGTCGAGGAGATGCCCCGCGGTACCGTTCACGAGCGCGGCACCGACCGGGGAAAGCCGGTCGCGCGAGCCGATGACGCTTGCGGCTTCCGACGGGTAGGACTGCCTGGCGTATCCAAGGATGCACTGCCGCGCCGGATGGCGTGCCGCGGCCAGGGTCACGCCGATCGTGTCGAGGATGCAGCGCTTGCCTGCGTGGACCACTTCGGCGGGCATCTCGTCCAGTCGCGCAGCCTGGCACCAGGCTGCGATCCTCTGGAGCAACGTGATGCGCGATCCGGAGAGAGCGCCCGTCATGCGCACGGTCCGTCCCGCGCGGCGTCGATCATCGCGATCTCCCGCTGTCTGTCGCCAGGCCGAACCTCATCGCGCGCTCCCCACGTGACCGCTTTCCCGGGTTTCATACTTGTTCGCTATAGCGAAACGATGATACGGTCTTGCGTACATCCGCATTCTTGGGTTAACTTGATGGCTCTGTCAAGCGGCGCCGATCCGGTCTTTCCTCGAACCCCGAAAGATGGCATTCGCTGATTTCCCCCCGAAACGCACGTCCGGCTGCCTGGCCGGCCTTCCGGCGGAGCAGTCCGGACTTCCGGCTCGTGCCGCGGCCGCATCCAGCCCCGAACCGGATGCCGGCGATGCCTGACAGCAAGGAGTCGTACGCCATTGCCGAACGGCTATCGTCGCTGGCCGGATGGGCTGCCGATCATGGGGCGATGGAGATCCCGGATGCGGTCGTTCGACGGGCTGCCATCGTTCTCTGTGACGACCTCGCGGCAATCGTGTCGGCCAGCAGGGATCCGCTGCTCTACGGTCTGACCGATCAGCTCATGGGCGATGCTGGCAGACCGGCAGCCACCGTGTTCCGGGGCGGGCGGGTTCGCACGGACCGGTACAGCGCGGCCCTCGCGAATGGAGCGGCCGCACCCTGGAACGAGCTCGACGGAGGTTCACGCCGCGTCCCCTGTCACTCGGGAACCTACGCCCTTCCTGCCTTGCTCGCCGAGGCGGAAGCGGAAGGCCTGTCGACCCGGGAAACGCTGCGATGCCTGGTCGTCGCCTATGAAGTCGTGACACGAATCGCGCTGGCGTTCGGCCAGCCGCGGCTGGATCTGCATCCGCATGCGCTCTTCGCTGCGCTCGGAGCGGCGGCGGCTGTTGCCGCAGCGCGTCGTTACGACCGTGCGAGGTTCCTCGATACGCTGGCGATCGCGTCGACGCTTGCCGCTCCGGGGCCGTTCAGCCATGCGGTCAGGGGAAGCTTCGTCCGCAACATGTGGGTGGGCGCCGGCTCATGGGCCGGATTGAGAGCTGCCGACTGGGCCCGCTGCGGGCTCGCCGGCCTTTTGGAAGCGCCGTGCGACGTGTTCCATGGCGTGTTCCGGACCGGATGCGATCCGGAGTCGCTGATCGCCGGTCTCGGTGCGGATTGGCAGATCGAACACGGCTTCCACAAGATCTATCCGTGCTGCCAGTACGCGCATTCGACCGTCGAGGCCATCTCGGAACTCCTGCCGCAGCTCCCGCCGGGCCTCCGCGGCCGCGACTGCGAGGAACTGGTCATAGAGATCCACGAGAAAGGCCGGCTGCTCGACGAAAGGCAACCCGCCACGGTGCTGGCGGCCCGCTTCTCCATTCCGCACATCGCCGCGGTCGCCGTCGTCCATGGTCGTGTCGATACGGAAACGCTCGGAGCCGCAAGCCTCGTCGACCCGCTGGTCGCGGCCGTGAGACATCGCGTCGCGCTCAGACCCTACGTGCCGGATCTGCTTCCGCCGAACGACCGACCCGCCCGCGTCAGCCTCGTCTTCGCCGGCGGCGCGAAGTTCCAGGCCGAATGCCTGTGCGCACGCGGATCGCCGAGCAAGCCATTCGATCCGGAGACGATCAGGGCGAAGGTGGCCGGTATCTGCGAGGGCATCTACCCCGGCATGTCCGAGGCGATGGACCGTCTCGTCGCGCTTCACGCAGCCACGCTGGACTCACCGTGGGAAGAGACGGTTTCCCTCATCGCCGGACCGACCACGTCCGGCTCGAACCGATAGCAAAAGCACGCATGGAGCACTCCTACACCCTTACCGCTTCCTGTCCCGACCGCGTCGGCATCATCGCCCGCGTCGCCTCCTTCATCGCCGAGCACGGAGGGTGGATTCTCGAGTCCAGCTATCACTCGGATGCCGACAACGGATGCGCCGGCCGCTACTACATGCGCGTGCAGATGAAGGCGGACTCTCTGGCCTTCAGGCTGTCGGAGCTGCGACAGCGATTCGCGCCGATTGCCGAGGAATTGCAGATGACCTGGCGCGTCACCGATTCCGCGGTGAGAAAGCGTGTCGTCGTTCTGGTCAGCAAGCAGGGGCACTGCCTCTACGATCTGCTGGCCCGCTGGCAGAGCAAGGAGCTCGATGTCGAGATCCCGTGCGTGATATCGAACCACGACGCGTTGAGAGGGTTCGTCGAATGGCACGGGATCCCGTTCCATCACATCCCGGTTTCGGGCGACAACAAGGCCGAAGCCTTCGCCGAAGTGCAGCGGATCTTCGAAGAGGTCCATGGCGACGTCATGGTCCTGGCACGCTACATGCAGATCATTCCGCCCGATCTGTGTGCCGCGTATCCGGTCCGGATCATCAACATCCATCATTCATTCCTGCCGAGCTTCGTGGGCGCCCGGCCCTATCACCAGGCGTACGAGCGCGGTGTCAAGCTCATCGGCGCGACCTGCCACTACGTGACGGCCGATCTGGACCAGGGGCCGATCATCGAGCAGGACGTGATCAGGATCGACCATTCCGACTCCGTCGACGATCTCGTCAGGTACGGCAAGGACATCGAGAAGACCGTGCTTGCCCGGGGTCTGCGCTTTCACCTGGACGACCGCGTGCTGCAGCACGGCTGCAAGACCGTCGTCTTCCGCTGAGTCCACCAGAGTTCATCGATATCGAGGGGGAGAGATCATGAAGAACAACGGTGTCCTGCCGGGCGTTCGTTCACCGATGATCGGCAGGTCCGGCGAGCGCCGGCGTTTGCTGCGTGCGGGTTCCATTGCTGCGGCGGCGCTCGCGGGCCCCGGCCTCGTTCGGCCGGCACGAGCGGCAAACGTGGTCAGGATCGGTCACACGCAATCCCTCACCGGCCCGTCTTCACCGTGGGGGATCCGTGCCCGCGACGGTGCGGTCCTGGCCGAAAGCGAGATCAATGCAGCCGGCGGATTCACGGACCGCAAGGGCAACCGGTACACCCTGCAGATCGCTGCGGCCGACATGGCCAACGATCCCAAGCAGGCGATCACGCTGTTCCGCCAGCAGGCAAGCGACCCGACGATCGTCGCGTCGATGGGGCCCACGAACTCGGTCGGGTTCCTGCCATGCATTCCGGTGGCCAGCCAGATCGGGCTGCCTTTGGTAGGTAACGGATCCGGCGCCCCGGTGAAGGAGTGGAACCCCTGGGTCTATCGCGTGAATCTCGTTGCCGATGTCGCGACCCCGATGTTCCTGAAAGTGGCTGTCAAGGCGGCACGGGTGCAGCGACTGGCCGTGATCTTCGACCAGACTCAGGACGCACAAGTGGCCGATGCGCGGTTCTGCCAGGCACTCGCGCGCGAGGTCGGGTACGAGGTGGTTGCCTACGAGGCATATCGAAGCGGCGATCAGGATTTCTCGCCGCAGCTCACCAAGATCCGCGCCACCCGGCCCGATGCGGTCTTCGTGGCGGCGTCGACGGGTGACGGAGTGAGAGTCGTCACGCAATTGCGCGAAGCCGGCATTTCCGCGCCTCTGTTTACCGGGTACGGAGTGCTGGTCGATCCGGTCTACTGGGACGGGACCAAGGGCGGCATCGATGGCGGATACACATGGGTCGACCAGGATCTGAAGCGCGCCGGCGGGGCGCTGAGGAACTGGCTCGACACCTACAACAAGAAGTTCGCGCTCGAGGCGACGTCCTATTCGGTATACGGCTACGATGCCGTCCACACGATCGTGGAGTGCATCAGGCAGGCAGGCGGAACCGATCGCGGGGCGATCAGGGAAGTCATGAGCAGTCTGGAATTCATCGGTCCTCTGGGCACCCGGGTGACTTTCAAGAACCCGCCGACCGGCAACAACCTCACTCCATCGTTGACGGTCATGAAGATCGACGGAAGAGGGTCCGGACAGACAATCGCGTGAGGTCTGCATCCACCGGAAACGACGCGGGCGTCAACGAGCGGCGATGATGATTGCCGGTTCGACGGGCGGTGCCCGACCGATACTGAGCGTGTCGGACGCGACCAAGCGATTCGGCGGGGTCGTCGCGGTCGATGCGGTCAGCTTCGACATTCCGGAAGGGGCGATCGTGTCGATGGTCGGGCCCAACGGCGCCGGCAAGACGACGCTCTTCAACCTTCTTTCCGGCGTCTATCGGTGCGATCGGGGCCGCATCGTGTTCGCCGACGAGGATGTCACGACCGTCGCTCCGGAGCGCAGGGCGGCGATGGGTCTGGCGCGTACCTTCCAGAACGTTCGCCTGTTCGCGCACCTGACTGCGCTCGAGAACGTCATGGTGGGAGGCTACTGTCGCTCCCTGCCCCGTGAAGCGATCGCCTCTCGGGGCACGACGAAGACAGCGCAGTTCCGGCAACGCGCGGAAGAGCTTCTCGATTGGGTGGGTGCCGCTTCGTCGAAGGATCTGATGCCTTCCGAGCTGTCGTACGGCGACCAGAGACGTGTCGAGATCGCCCGTGCGCTTGCCACCCGTCCTCGCCTGCTGATTCTCGACGAACCCACTGCCGGGATGATCGCGGACGAGGCACGACAGGTGATCGACCTGATGGACAGGCTCCGCGAAAGAGGAATCACGCTGCTGCTGATCGAGCACAACATGAACGTGGTGAGGGCGGTGTCGCAGAAGATCGTCGTCCTGAACTTCGGAAGGAAGATCGCCGAAGGGGACCCGGTCGAGGTCATGAGGAACCCCGAAGTGATCAGCGCGTACCTCGGCAGCGAGGAGTGAACCATGCTCGTCGTGAAGGGTCTGAGCGTTTCCTACCGGGCGGTGCCGGCCGTCGTCGATGTCGCCCTGGAGATCGGGACGGGGGAGGTCCAGGTCATTCTGGGCGCGAACGGAGCCGGCAAGACGACGATCATCAAGGCGATCATGGGGCTCGTACGCGCATCGGCGGGTTCGATCCTGTTCGACGGCAAGCACGAGCTCCGCAGGCTCGGTCCCTTCATGATCCATCGCCTCGGCATCAGCTGGGTTCCCGAGGCACGTCAGCTGTGGGGCACGCTTACGGTTCTCGACAACATGCGCATGGGCGCGTTCATCGTTCGCGACCGCCGGCAGGTCGAGCAGCGTATCGCCGAGGCCTTCGAGATGTTCCCGATCCTGAAGGAAAGACAGGGCCAGCTCGCAAGCTCGCTGAGTGGAGGCGAACAGCAGATGCTGGCGATAGCACGTTCGCTGATGTCCGGCCCCAGACTGATCCTCATGGACGAGCCGTCCCTGGGGTTGGCCCCGATCGTGGTCAATCGGGTATTCGATCTCGTCGGCCGGATCAGGGACATGGGGATCAGCGTGCTGATGGTCGAGCAGAACGCACGCAAGGCGCTGAGGTGCGCCGACACCGCGTATCTGCTCGAAGTCGGCCGGGTCGTCGACGCCGGGCCATCGAGCGAAATCGCCGCGCGGGAAGGCGTGCAGGCAGTCTTCCTGGGGGGGAAAGCATGAACCTGTTGCTGCAGCAACTGCTCAACGGACTGGTGATCGGAAGCACCTACGCAGTGGTGGCCATCGGGTTCTCGCTGACGTTCACGGTGCTGCGAATCGTGAACTTCGCGCATCCGGAGCTCTTCATGATCGGGATGTTCGCCGGCGGCTTCTGCGCATCGTATGTGTCGGACAACATCTTCGTCGTCTTCGCGGCGGGCGCGCTCGGGGCAGGCTTCGCCGGAGCGCTCATGGAGCGAGTGGTACTTCGTCCGCTGCGCCAGCGTGACGTGCTGATGGGCCTGATCGGAACGCTCGGCGTCGCGTTCATGCTCTCCAACGGAGTGGCGGCTATGCTCGGGCCGGATCCGATTCCGTATCCGCAGGTGATCAAGCATACCCTCGTCCTGCAGGGCGACGTGCTGCTTTCGTCCAAGCAGGTCAGCAATCTCGTTGTCTCGGTTCTGTTGCTGGCCGGCCTGACCTGGTACGTACGCGGAACGCGCTACGGCCTGGCGTCGCGCGCGCTGGCCGAACGTCCCGATGTGGCTGCCGCCTTCGGCGTCAATATCCACCGGGTCTCGCAGGCCACCGTCTTCATCTCCTCGGCGATGGCAGGTCTCGCGGCCGTTTCGATCGGAGTCCTGTATTCGACGAGCTACGCGTTCGTCGGACTCCTGTACGGGCTCAAGTCGTTCATCTGCATGCTGGTGGCGGGAAACCGCTACTTCGAAGGCGTCATCGTGGTGGCGTTGCTCCTGGGCGTCGTCGAAGCCTTGGTCGTCGGCTACATCTCCTCCGCGTACCGGGATGCCGCTGCCTTCCTGCTGATGATCCTCGTGTTGTTCTTCCGTCCGGACGGTCTGTTCGGGTCGTACTTCTCCGGAGGTGACAAGCCATGACGAGCTTTGGCTTCTGGGAGCCGATCGTCATCGTCTGCTTCATCAACCTGATCCTGGTTTCGGGCCTTTACGTCAACGCGTTGTCCGGAATCCTTCAGCTTTGCACTGCAGCGATCGCGGGAATAGGCGGATACGCGGCGGCAGTACTGGCAGTCAACTTCGGCTGGCCCTTCGTTCCATCGCTCGCGGTTGCAGCCGTTGCGGGTGCCGGGGTCGGTGCGGTCCTGGCGCTGCTCACCGCCAGGATGGCCCTGTTCGTGCTGAAGCTGACCACTCTCGCCTTCGGCGAAGCCGTGGTCGTGCTCGTATACAACATCGACTATCTCGGCGGTGCGAACAGCTTTACCGGAATCCCGCTGCGCACGGATCTGGTTGCGGCGGCCTCGGGAGCGATGCTGGCGATTCTGGTCGCCTGGGCAGTGGACCGATCGACGATCGGCTTCGCCGCCCGGGCCGTTCGTGACGATCCCATCGCCGCCGGATCGGTCGGCATATCGGTGCGCAGGATCAGGGTGATGACATTCACCGTCGGAGCGGCGATCATCGGTCTCGGGGGCGCTCTCCAGGCACACTACCTGCTGGTCGTCAGCCCGCACGAGCTCGGCTTCTTCACGTCGCTCAGCTTCATCATCTTCCTGATCATCGGCGGTACCCAGACCCTTCGAGGGCCGCTGCTCGCGACGATCCTGCTCACTGCCATTCCGGAGGCGCTTCGCTTTGCCGGCGAATACCGTCTCATCCTGTACGGGTTCATCGTGGTGATGGTCGTGCTGATGCGTCCCGAGGGCATGGTGACGCGCAAGCGTCCGGGCGGCGGACGGCCGCTCACCGGCGTTCCGGCCGGTCTTGCCTCGAGCCGGAGGTAGCGTGTCGGCCGGGATCTCCTGCGGGGAGGCGCTGATGCGCCTGCTGGAGCGCTACGGCGTCGACACGATCTTCGGTATCCCCGGCTATCACACGCTCGACATCTACCGCGGCTTCTCCAGGACGGGCATCCGTCATGTCGTGACCCGGCACGAACAGGGGGCGGGTTTCATGGCCGACGGTTACGCACGCGCGACCGGGCGGCCGGGCGTCTGCGTGCTGATCTCCGGCCCCGGAGTGACGAATGCCGCGACGGCTCTCGGACAGTCGTATGCGGATTCGGTTCCGGTGCTGCTGATCTCGAGCGTCAACGAGACGCGCAGCCTCGGCAAGGGCTGGGGAAATCTGCACGAGATCACCGATCAGCGCGCGGTCACCGCACCGCTGACAGCGCTGAGCGCGCTCGCCCACAGTCCCGACGAACTGCCCGAGCTGTTCGCCCAGGCTTTCACGATCTTCGCTTCGCGCCGGCCGAGACCGGTCCATATCTCGATTCCGCTGGACGTCCTGGCCATGACCGTCAGCACCGACTGGCCTGCGGTTACGCCTCCGGCGCGCCCGATCCCGCCGCCGGAAGCCATCGGGCAGGCTGCCCGATTGCTCGCCACCGCGGCGCGGCCGGTCATCGTGATCGGCGGCGGCGCGGTGCACGCCGGCCGCGCGGCGGTGGCGCTGGCCGAGTGGCTCGATGCGTCGGTCATCGCTTCGAACGCCGGCAAGGGCGTCGTTCCCGACAGTCATCCGCTGAGTCTCGGCGGCAGCATGATCCGGGCCGAGGTGCGTGAGCACCTGTCGCGGGCGGACGTACTGCTCGCGCTGGGAACCGAACTCGCCTCCACCGACAGCTTCGTTCCGACGTTGCCGATCAACGGGAAGATCATCCGCGTCGACGTGGACGCGTCCAAGTTCAACGATCGATACCCGGCCGCCTGCAGCGTTCCTGGCGACGCCAGGGTTGCTGCCGAGCAGATGCTGGCGGCGCTCGAGTGTCTTGCGCCGCAGGGTCCCCGCAAGGGAACGGCGGAGACCGTGTCGCAGGTGCGTCGTGATCTCGTTGCCGGCCTTTCGGAAGTCGAGCGCCGGCACAAGGTGATGCACGACCATCTGCGCCGGGCATTGCCCGAAGACGCGATCATCATGGGCGACATCTCCCAGGTCGTCTACACCGGTTCGGCGCTCCTTCCGGTGGAGCGCCCGCGATGCTGGTTCTATCCCGCCGGGTTCGGAACGCTCGGATGCGCGTTGCCGGGTGCGATCGGCGCCAGGCTCGGCGCGCCCGAGAGACCGGTCGTGGCGATTGCGGGCGATGGTGCGTTCATGTTCACGATGCAGGAGCTGATGACCGCGGTCGAGCTGAAGCTGCCGATTCCGGTGATCCTGTGGGACAACGACGGATTCGCGATGATCCGCGACGGGTTCGACGAACGCGGCATTCCTCGCGTCGGCGCTTCCCCGGCGCACCCCGACTTTCCGAAACTCGCCGATGCATTCGGCTGCGCAAGCGTGGTGCCCCGCAGCGCCGCCGGGTTCACGGCGGCAGTTCAGCAGGCGCTGTGCGCGCCGGGGCCGACGCTGATCGTCGTCGCCGAGAATGCCGGCTGGCTGCAGTAGCGCTGCATCGCCGACCGCTGCAGGTGCGCTGGCCGGACCTGGCACGACGTGTTGACTCGGAAGAAGCCGCTTGATAGGATGCCGTATCGAAACCGCGTTTCGCAGTAGCGAACAGAGTAGGGGCAGCGCAGCGATACGGCCCGGCGCTCGAAGCGGTCCGGATTCCGTCAGGACGTCAGCCTGCTCCGGTCGGGATCGCCTGCAATGAGGCTTACGTCATGTACGCACAGTTCGGACTCGAGATTCCACAAAGCCTCGGCGAGGCGCTCGAGATGCTCGCGCCGTCGGGAAATGGAAGCCGGGTACCCATCGCAGGCGGCACGAACGTCCTCGTCGACCTGCGCGCGCGCACTAGTGCGCCCGACACGCTGGTCAGCGTGGCGCGGCTCGCGGACCTGCGCGGGGTGCGGGAAGCGAACGGCCAGGTGACGATGGGCGGATGCACCACGGTTTCCGACATCCTGCGAAACCCGGAAATGCGGCGCCTGGGTTCGGCGCTCGTCGATGCGGCAGACGTGTTCGCAGGGCAGATGGTCCGGAACACCGCGACCGTTGCCGGGAACATCTGCTGCGGGTCGCCGGCAGCGGATCTCGTGCCTGCGCTGCTCGTGCTCGATGCCGCCGTGACCCTCGAGAGCAGCAGAAGCCGGCGCCAGGTGCCGCTGGCCGAATACTTCACCGGATACAAGCAGTCGGTCCGTGCCCCGGACGAACTGCTGACGCAGATCTGCTGGCCGACGCCGGGCACCGCATCGGCCAGCCGGTTCTACAAGCTTGCCCGCCGCAAGGGCGATGCGATCACGGTGGTCGGCGTCGCCGTGTCCCTCCAGGTCGAGGATGGAAGATGCCGGAGCGCGAGGATCGCGCTCGGCGCGGTCGCGCCCTTCGTGAAGCGCGCGACCATCGCCGAGTCGATGCTCGAAGGCAAGGCGCTGACGCCCGATTCGATCGCGAGCGCGTCCCGCCAGGCCGCGGCGGAGTCGAGCCCGATCGACGACGTGCGCGCCTCGGGCGAGTACCGTCGCAACCAGGTGTTCGTGCTGGTGCAGCGGCTGGTTGCGCAGACCTGGGCTCAACTTTCATCCGGAATCCGCGAATCATGAGCAAGAAGATGACGAAACCCGAGCCGGTCGGAGAGCGTTCGTCCGGAGCGGGGCTGGCGCTGAAGGATGTCCGGGCGCCCGCGCCGTCGCTGCGTGCGCAGCCGCCCATCGGCCTGCCCGAAGTCGGGACGCGCGCCGCGACGCGGCCGAAGAAGGAGGTCGCGACGAAATTGCTGACCCTCCTGATCAATGGTGTCGCGCATCGGGTCGCGGTGGCGGCGAACGAGACGCTGCTCGAGACGTTGCGCGGCCGCGGGAACGTCGAGGTCAAGTGCGGCTGCGAGAAGGGAGACTGCGGCGCCTGCGCGGTACTGCTGGACGGCCAGGCGGTCGACAGCTGTCTGACGCTCACGTGGACCGTGGAGGAGCGCGCGATCACGACCATCGCCGGACTCGGTACCGTCGACGCGCCGCATCCGCTGCAGACCGCGTTTGCCGAGACCGGAGCGGCCCAGTGCGGCTATTGCATTCCCGGGATGATCATTGCCGCGCAATCAATGCTGACCAACGACACCGACAGGCCGACGCTGGACGACATCCGCGTCGGCTTGAGCGGAAACCTGTGTCGCTGCACCGGCTACGCCAAGATCTTCGACGCCGTCGAAAAGGCGGCCGCGGCGATGTGCAGCGGAGGGGCGGATCATGAGTGAGGCACGCGGCACCGTGGCGGACACATCGGCCGGCGACGGCATGGCCTTCCGGCAGATCGGCAAGTCGGTGGTGCGTACCGACGTCCCGGGCAAGGTCCACGGAAAGACGCCGTATGCCGGCGACTACACCATGACGGACATGCTGCACGCGAAGGTGCTGAGGAGTCCGTTGCCGAGCGCGCGCCTGACCAGGCTGGATGTGAGCAGGGCGCGAGCGCTTCCCGGTGTCGCGGCGGTGCTCACCTACGGCGATCTGTCGAAAGGTACCGTGGCGACCGACATCCCCGGACAGACCGGATTCAAGCGTCTGAACACCGACCAGCAGATCCTGGTCGACCGGATCGTGCGCTACCAGGGCGAGCCGATCGCGCTGGTGGCGGCCGAGACGCTTTCGATCGCCCAGGAGGCGATGGACCTCATCGAATTCGATCTGGAGCCGCTCGAAGGCGTCTACGACCCTTTCGCTGCGCTCGAGCCTGACGCGCCGAAAGTGTTCGGCGCCGACAACATCGTCGCGAGATACAAGATCCGCAAGGGCGACATCGAGGCCGGCTTCGCGGCGGCCGACGTCGTGGTCGAGAACACGTTCCGGACGCAGTACATCGAGCACGCTTTCCTGGAACCGGAAGTCGGACTCGGCTGGGTGGACGACCAAGGCGTGATCAACATCCGCTCGTCTACGCAATGCGTGGAACATTACCGCTATGTCGCCGAGGCGATGGGGCTGCCGCACAGCAAGGTTCGCATTCGCGGAGCGCTGGTCGGGGGAGGGTTCGGCGGCAAGAGCGACGTGACCGTCGAGCTGTACATCGCATTGCTGACGAAGGCAACCGGCCGCCCCGTGCGCCTTTGCTATACGCGCGAGGATTCGCTCTACGGGCACGGCAAGCGCCATCCGTTCACGATCACCCACAGGACCGGATTCGCGCGGGATGGAAGGATCACCGCCTCGAAGATCGACATCACGTCCGAATCGGGGCCGTATGCATTCATGTCGCCGTACGTCCTGATGTACGCCACCGAGGCAGGCCCCGGGCCGTACCGTGTCGACAACGTGCATGTCGACTCCCGCTCGGTGGCCACCAACAACATGTACACCAGCGCGTTCCGCGGGTTCGGCGCGACCCAGGCCTGCATCGCCTACGAGCAGCAGATGGACGAGGCCGCCAGGGTCCTCGGCATCGATCGCCTGGAGCTGAGGCGCCGCAACTTCCTCAAGACGGGCGATCCGATCGCGACGGGTTTCCAGGTGAGGAGCGCCGTCTGGACCGACCAGTGCATGGAAAAGGCATGGGAGGCGCTGGGTGAGCGCGCTCCCGACCAGGGACCGGTGAGGATCGGCCGGGGGGTGGCCGCGTACCAGCAGGGGTACGGGCGCCTCATCTGGCTGCACGATACGGCCGAGGGATGGGTCGGCATCGAAACCGACGGCACGGTGGTCGTCCGTTCCGGAATCACCGACATCGGTGCCGGACAGGGATCGGCACTCGCCCAGATCGCCAGCGAGCTGCTGGGCGTGGACATGAAGAACATCACTGTCTACAACAGCGATTCATCGACCACTCCGCTGGCGGGAACTTCGACGGCGACCCGGGGTCTGTACATGAGCGGCAGTGCCGTGCGCCTCGCGGCCGGTGCCGTACGGAACCGGTTGCTGGAGCGTGCGGGCAGGCAGTTCGGAGTCGAGGCCGGCCGGGTCGACATCGCCGATTCGCGGGTCTTCGTGACCGGCGATGCCGCGCGCTCGATGGATCTCAGGGAACTCGTGAGAATCTGCGCTTCGGAGGGCATTCACCGTTCGGAGCTCGCGATCTTCCGTGCGCCGTTCGGCGACTGGCTGGATCCGGAAACCGGGCAGGGGCAGGTGCATCCCGACTACACGTACGGCGCTCATGCGGTCGAGGTTGCGGTCGACACCGAAACCGGCGAGGTGACCATACTCAAGAGCATCGGCGCCCATGACGTGGGTCGGGCCGTCAACCGGGCAGCGGTCGAGGGGCAGATCGAGGGCGGAGTCGCGCAGGGGCACGGCTACGCGCTGAGCGAGGAGCTCATCTACAAGGACGGCAAGCTGAAGACGCCATCGCTGAGCGAGTATCTGTGCCCGACGGCGATGGACACGTGCCGTATCCAGGCGATCGTGCTGGAATCGGGTACCGGACTCGGTCCCTTCGGCGCGAAGGGAATCGGCGAGCCCGGACATACCCCGGCATGCGCCGCCGTGGCCAACGCGGTAGCCGATGCAATCGGTGTACGCGTGTTCGATCTGCCGATCACGCCCGAGAAGGTGGTGAAGGCCCTGGCTGCCGCGGGACGGCAGCCGGGATCGGCCGCCTGACGCGCTGAGTCCTGGGCGCAGGCGAGCGCTTCGGCGGGCGGGCAGGCCGGTCGTCGTCAGCCCTTCCAGCCGAGCGCCATCGAGATGTCGCGCGCTTCCTTCGCGGCGAGTGTCCCGAGTTCCTTCAGGAACTGGGGAGCAGCGCGCGCCGTCGGCAGGGAGACGCCCAGCGCAGCGACGACGAGGCCGCTGCTGTCGAAGATCGGAGCGGCGACGCCGGCAACATCGGCCCTGTATTCGCCGCGATTGATTGCGTAGCCGACGCTGCGGACGCCTGCGAGATGCGCCATCAACTCGTTTCTGTTCGTGATCGTCGAGTTCGTGAACCGGCGGCGTCTGCCGCGCAGCATCCGTTCCAGGTCGGCCTCGGGCAGGAACGCGAGCATCGCCTTCCCGTTCGCGGTGCAATGCAGGGGATGCGGCAGCCCGAGCTGTATGTTCGGGCGCAGCGCATGGTTCGAATCGAGCTTGTCGAGGAATACCATCTCGCCGCTGCCGGCCAGCGCGGTGATGTGCACGGTTTCGTCCGTGGTGCTCGCCAGCCGTTCGAGAAACGGTCGCGCGATGTCGACGATCCGGGATCCCCGGATCGCCCTCTGACCAAGCTCCCACAGCTTGACGCCGAGCAGGTATCGAGCCGTTTCCGGATCACGGGTGAGGAACCCCTGTTCGGTCAGCGTGGTCACCAGGCGCGAAACCGAGCCCTTCGGCAGTTCCAGACGGTTGCTGAGGTCGGTGATGCCGATCGGACCGTCCGCCTGTGAAACCGCAATCAGCACGTCGAGGCCGCGCTCCAGTGACTGTACCGTCGTACTTCGCTCGATTCTCTCCATACGGCATGCTCCGCGACGCGATGGGCGCCAGTGAAGCGCCCGCGACGCGACCCTCGCGCCGCCCGCTCCCGCCCTCCTGGCAAGCCACGAGGATAGCCGATCGCAGGCCCCGCATCGGGCGCGATGCGCGAACGGCCTGGGCATGCGAACCGCCGCGCGCGTACGCGCCATGAGCACGACGGCGTACTTCGTGAATCGGCCGCTGGGCGTCGCGCAGCTCGGCGACGTGTACGACCGCTCGGGGATCAGGCGGCCGACTTCCGATGCGGCGCATGCGGCGCAACCGGTTCGCAACGGCTTCGTCATCAAGAGACCGGTGCCCTGAGCGTGGTGAACGATCGGCGCTGCCGTCGGGGGATGGTCGCCGTACGTGCATCTTGATATCGATGTATTGACTTGAGCGGTGCATTGCGCTAAAAAGCACTCATGTTCGCAATGACGGTTATGTGTTTCTCTCTCGCGTACAGTAGGACATAACGGAATGACCGAGGAAAGACGCGTCGGCACGGTGCAGTCGCTCGAGCACGGGCTCAAGATCCTCGTGGCCGTCTCTGCGGCCGACCGGGGGCTCGGAATCACGGATCTCAGCCGGCATCTCGGCCTTGCAAAGGGTTCGATCTCCCGTCTGGTCTCGACGCTGGCGCGCTCCTCGTTTCTCGTCCGCGATCCGAGCACCGCCAAGTACCGGCTCAGCACCAGGGTCTGGGAGCTCGGCAACAAGGCGGTGTCGAGGCTCGATCTGCGCGACATCGCGAGGCCGGTGATGGAGGAGCTGAACCGGGCCACCGGCGAAACCACGCACATCACGGTGCTCACCGAAGACGGGCAGATGATCTTCCTCGACAAGGTCGATTCGACCAGGGCGATTCGCCCGAACGTCCAGCTCGGTGCGCCGCATCCGCCGTACTGCTCGGCGAACGGGAAGGCGATGCTCGCGCATCAGCCCGAAGTGCGCCTGACCAGGCTGCTCAACGGAAGCCTGCGCCAGTACACGCCCACGACGATCACGAGAAAGCACGACCTGCTCGCGCAGCTCGAGAACGTCAGGAAGCAGGGCTACGCAGTGAACAACGGGGAGTACCGCGAAGACGTGTCGGGAATCGCGGCTCCGGTGTTCGACCACACCGGTCGGGTCGTGGCGGCACTCGGTGTGTCGGTGCCGTCGAGCAGGATGAACGCCCGCCTGGTCAGGGATCTCGCCCCTCAGCTCAAGAAGGGCGCCCGGACCCTCTCGCTGGCGCTTGGCCAGCACCGCGACGACGCCTCCTGACGGCCGGCTGAAGCGGTCGGGAGCACGCAGGAAATACCAGGAGTCGGAGTCACCATGTCAGCGCGGCAATACAAGGCGATCGGAAGCAAGGCGCACCGCAAGGACGGACTGGCCAAGGTCACGGGTACCGAGCAGTACGCGCCCGACGTGTCGGTGCCGAGGGCGTGGTTCGGCCGCGTGCTGCGCAGCCCCCATGCCCACGCGAGGATCGTCTCGGTGGACACCAGCGGTGCGGAGGCGATGGGAGCCGTGTGCCTGACCTTCGCCGACGTGCCGAAGATCAAGTACAACGAACGCATCGTCAGCACGCCGCCCCACCTGTATCGGGACCGCTATGTGCTTGCCGACAAGGCGCGCCACGTCGGCGAGGCCATCGCGGCCGTGGCGGCACCCACCGAAGCGCTGGCCGAGAAGGCGCTGAGGGCCATAAAGGTCGAGTACGAGGTCCTGCCGGCGATCATGTCGGCCGACGATGCGCTGAAGGCCGGAGCGCCGTCGGTCCACGAAACGGTTCGTCTGCAGGACAAGGAAATCCCGATCGAGCGCAACGTCGCGGTTTCCCGACTCGTCGAGGTGGGCGATGTCGAGAAGGGGTTCTCCGAGTCGGACGCGATCATCGAGCGCGAGTTCTCGACCTCGCCGATGTACCACGCGCAGATGGAAACCAAGTCGGTCGTATGCAAGCCCGCGGCCGACGGTTCGATCACGGTGTGGGCCAGCACGCAGTCGATCCACAACACGCGCCAGCTGCTCGCCGAGATCTACGGATTGCCGCTGCACAAGGTCAACGTCAAGCGCGTCGCGCTCGGCGGATCGTTCGGATCGAGCATACAGATGAACTCCGTGACGCCGATCTGCGTCGGGCTCGCGATCAAGTCGCGGCGGCCCGTGAAGATCGTGACGACGCGCGAAGAGGACATGTACGACCACTGTCGCTATCAGACGCACATCAGGCTCAAGCTGGGCTACCGGAAGGACGGCAGCCTGGTCGCCGGGCACATGACGGCGACGGTGGAGATCGGGGCGCACAACATCCAGGCGTATCCGTTCCTCGGCGTGATCGCCGGCTTCTGGGTCTCGCTCTACAAGTTGCCGAGCATGAAGTACGAAGGCAGGGCGATCTACACCAATCGAACACCTTCGTGCGCGATGCAGGGGTTTGGCGCGCCCCAGGCCACCTTCGTCACCGAAGTGATGATGGATGAGATCGCCGAGCTGCTCGAACGGGATCCGGTCGACTACAAGCTCGAACAATATCGCGGGCTCGGCGATACGTTCTGGGGACACGGCCCGACGGTGAAGTCGGTGATCCTCAGCGACGGTGTGCCGGAGCTGCTGAAGATCGGCGCCGAGAAGATCGGCTGGGCCGGCCGGCCCCGGCCGGGAAGCCAGCACGGCCGCTTGCGTCGCGGCATCGGAATGGCGCGTGGCTTTCACTGCAGCGGAGTGGGCCACCCGAAGGCCACCGGCGCGGAGATGATCGACTACTCGGGCGCGATCGTGAAGGTCAACGAGGACGGATCGATCGACTATATCCAGTCGCTGATGGATCACGGCGGCGGAACCAACGAAGCGATCGCGCGCATCGTCGCCGAAGAGATCGGCGTGCCGCTCTCCAAGGTGGGCATTTCGACGGTCGATACCGGCACTACCGTCTACGACGTGACCACGCATGCCACGCGCGGGGTCTTCGCCGGCGGCGCGGCGGCGCACAAGGCCGCCAGGACGGTGAAGGCGAAGATCCTGGAGTACGCCGGCCGCGTGCTGGACGTGATGAAGGAATCGCTCGTCATCGAGCCTTCGGAAGAGCTCGGACAGGGCGTCATCTATTGCCCGAGCTACCCGGAAAGGCGCATGACGCTCGGAGAGCTGGCGAAGTACCTCCAGATCAACAGCTGGGGAACGATCGCCGCGGTCGAGAGCCTGAGGCAGGTCACGGCCCCGCCGGCCTACGTGACCTACTTCGTCGAGGTCGAGGTCGATACGCAAACCGGTCATGTCAGGACGCTGGGCGCAGCGCTCGGCAGCGACTGCGGGACGGTGATCAACCCCGGGCTGGCGGCCGGGCAACTCGTGGGCGGCTTGTCCAAGGGAGCAGGCTTCGCGCTCGTCGAGGACCACCAGTGGAATCCGAAGACCGGCGAGCTGACGAGCAAGGGCTTCTGGGTGGACTGCAAGACGCCATCGATCCTGGAGTCACCGGTGCTCGAGCGCCTGCACACCGATTTCGCGCATACGTACGAGCCCACCGGGCCGTTCGGCGCCAAGGGAGTCGGCGAGGCCGCCCTGAATCCTGCCATCGCCGCCTACGCGAACGCGATCCACAACGCGCTCGGGATCCGCTTCAGGGAGGTTCCGATCACTCCCGAGAAGATCCTCTCGGCGCTCGCCGCAGCGAACGAGGCGCCGAAGGTCGCCGAAGCGGAGCTGGTCGCGAAATGAGCGCCGGCGGATCCGGCGGAAACGAAACAACCGTGAGTCCTGCACGCATGTACACCGCTACCAACACCAGAATCCTCGTGCCGGAGTTCGACTACGTGCGACCGTCCAGCCTGCCGGTGGCGCTTGCGGAGCTGGCGCAGACGGGCAGGCAGAACCGGCCGATCCTGGGCGGCACCGATCTGCTGGTCCAGATGAAGATGGAGCGCAGGACGCCCACCTGCCTGGTCGACCTGAACGATATCGCCGAGCTGCGCGGCATCGCCATGACGCAGAAGGGCCTGAGCATCGGCGCTGCCACCACGATCCGCCAGCTGGCGGGCGCACAGGCCGCGCGCGACCACTATCGCGCATTGGTCGAGGCGTGCAACGCGTTCAGCACGGTCCCGATCATGGTGATGGCGACGATCGGCGGAAATCTCTGCAACGCTTCGCCGGCTGCCGACACGGCGCCGGCCCTCCTGGTGTTCGATGCTGCCGTCGAGCTGGTATCGCAAGCCGGCAGACGAACCCTTCCGCTGCACGAGTTTCTCGTCGGCCCCGGCGAAACCGCCCTGCGTGACGGCGAGATCATGGTGTCGGTCCGGCTCGGCAGACCGGCGCAAGGCACGGGAAGCGCCTTCATCAAGATCGCCCGCGTGGCGGCGGACATCTCCAAGGCCTCGGCGGCCGTGAGCCTGGTGCGCGACGGTGACAGGGTCGCCGACTGCCGGATCGCGCTCGGCGCGGTTGCGCCGACGGCGGTGCGCATCGAGCGGGCCGAAGCCTGCCTCGCCGGAAAACGGTTCGACGCGGAAGTTGCCGAAGAGGTCGCGGAGATCGTCGCGCAGGACATCAGGCCGATCACGGATGTGCGCGCGACGAAAGAGTACAGACGGACCGCGTCGCGGGCGATCGCGATGGACGCACTGAAGACCGCCTGGAAACGTGCGGGAGAAGGGAGAGTGGCATGAAGCGGCGAGTGGTGAGGTTCACGTTGAACGGCGAGCAGCGGGAGATCGCGGTGTATCCGAACGATCTGCTGCTGAACGTGCTGCGCGAGCAGGAGAGCCTGACGGGCACGAAGTACGGCTGCGGGATCGGCGAGTGCGGTGCATGCGCGGTGCATGTCGACGGGCAACCGGTGCTCTCGTGCCTGAAGCTGGCGGTCGCGGTCGAGGGGTGCGACGTGGTAACCATCGAGGGCCTCGCCCGGGACGGCGAACTCGACGTCGTGCAGGAAGCATTTCTCGATCATTCGGCAGTGCAGTGCGGCTTCTGCACGCCGGGGATGGTCATGATGGGGCGGGCGCTGCTCGACGAGAAGTCGGCGCCCACCGAGGACGAGGTACGCGAGCACATGCGCGGCCAGTTGTGCCGCTGTACCGGCTATGCCGGCATCGTCCGCGCGGTGATCGACGCCGGTCAGCGGGAAGCCGGCGTCGAAGCGGGGGTCGCGCAATGACGACCCGCGAGATGTGCGATATCCAGATCCGGGGCGGCGTCCTGGTGAGCAGCCAGGAGATGAAGCTGGCCGACGTGTTCATCAAGGACGGCATCGTGGACAGCATCGAGCGTCCGGACAGCGGCCGGCACGCCCGCAAGGTGATCGACGCGAAGGGCAAGTATGTCCTTCCCGGCATCGTCGAGGCGCATCTGCATCCCGTGTACGCCGACCGGCTGGACAGCCTGTCCAGGTCGGCGGTCTACGGCGGGATCACGACGCTGATTCCCTACATCGGCGCAGTGAAGGCCTGGGGCGTCGAGGGCAATCTCTGGGATGCGGTGAACTACTTCATCGACGAGGGCGCGCGCGATTCCGTCATCGACTTCGGCCTGCACTGCAGTCTCGTGAGCGGCGATCTGGCCGAACTGGAAAGCCTCATCCCGAAGATCTGCCAGCGCGGGGTGCGTTCCTTCAAGGGCTTCATGGCCTACAGGAAACGCGGAATGTTCCTCGGCGACAGCGACATCCTGAGGATCCTGTCCGCGCTGAAGGACAACGACGGCCTGTTCTGCGTGCACGCCGAGAACGGCGATCTGTGCGACTTCATCGAGGACGGCTTCGTCGCCCAGGGCAAGACCGGGCCCGAGTATTACGGTCCTTCGCGTCCGAACATCGCGGAGGCCGAGGCGGTCTTCCGGATCCTGACCTTCGCCAAGTCGGTCGATTGCCCGATCTACATCGTGCACGTGAGCACGAAGGAAGCGCTCGACGTGATCGACATGTTCCGGAAGTGGGCGACTTCGCCCATCTTCGTCGAGACGTGCACGCACTACCTCACGCTGACGAACGAGGAGATGCTCAAGCTCGGCTCTCTGGCCAAGGTCAGCCCGCCGCTGCGCGAGGCGAACGACATCGATGCGCTGTGGAAGGCGATCGCGATGGGCAAGATCGACGTGATCGGCGCCGATACGGGCGGTCACATGATCAAGAGCAAGGAGCCGCGATTCGGCAACGTCTTCGCGGCGCCGGGCGGTCTTCCCGGCCAGGAGACGATGTTCACGGTGACCTACGACGAAGGCCACAACCGGCGCGCCATCAGCCTGTGCCGGCTGGTGGAGATGATGGCCGAGAAGCCGGCGAAGATCTTCGGACTGTACCCGCGCAAGGGCGTGCTGCAGAAGGGCGCCGACGCGGATGTCCTGATCTTCGATCCGACCCGGGAACACGTCATCAACGCAACGAACCAGCATGTCAGGACCGACTACACCATGTACGAGAACCGGCGCGTTCTCGGAGCCCCGGAACTGGTGATGCAGCGGGGCGAAATACTTCTCGAGAACGGCGAGCTCAAGGCGAGCAAGGGCCGCGCGAAGTTTCTCGAAGCAACTCCCCATTAACCCGCGACAGGAGCAAGCAAAGTGTCGGAACGAATCATCAAGGTGGCGGCGCTTCAGGAGAAGGCGATGCCGCGCACCAGCGTCCAGGAGAAGCTCGGGCGCACGCTCGAGTTGATCGAGCAGGCGTCGAAGGCGGGCGCCCAGATCATCCTGGGGGGCGAGCTTTCCACCACGGACTACGACCGGTGCTACGGCAAGAAGGACGTCGGCCTGTTCGCCGAAGCGGAGACCATTCCGGGGCCGTGCACGAACGCCGTGGGCGAGCTCACGAGGACGTACAAGAACTACGTCATCTTCCCGATGTTCGAGAAAGCCGCCCCGGGCCTGTACTACAACTCGGCGGCGACCATCGGCCCCGACGGTACCGTCGTCGGCACCTACCGCAAGACGCAGGTCGCGGGCGTCCAGGCGCTCGAGAAGATGTACTTCCGCGCCGGCCAGGATTTCAGGATCCACGAAACGGAGTTCTTTCCCAACGCGAAGTTCGGCACCATCATCTGCCACGACCGGCGCTACCCGGAGACATCGAGGATCCTCGCGATGCTCGGTGCCGAGATGATGTTCTGCCCGACCGCGGCGCCGGGCTATGCGCACGGGGTGCACTGGCACATCGTCAACACCGCCAGGGCGGTCGACAACGGCATGTTCTGCGTGTACTCGAACCGTGTCGGCCCGGAGGGCAACAACAACTATTTCGGCGAGAGCATGATCGTGAACCCGCACGGACAGGTCATCGCGAACGGCGGCGACGGGGTCAACACGTTCATCATGGCCGAATGCGATCTCGCCATCGTCGACGAGGCGCGCATCGCGGTTCCCACCCTGCGCGACCTGCGCACGGACTTCTGGATGAAGTACTACAACAAGCCGGCCTACGACGTCCTGATCTGACGGCAGGCCCCGCCATCGGTGGAAGTCACGAGGAGTTCCCGCGGAACTCCTCGTGATGCCGGCAACGAAGTCAACGAGAGCGCGGATTTTCTCCGCGACGACAACCGACGATGCGCTATTCCGCATTCGAACTGGTCAGGCAGGCGCTGAAGAAGAACCGGGACTGGCCCCGCGCGTGGAAGCACGCCGAGCCCAGGAGCTTCTATGACGTGATCATCGTCGGCGGCGGCGGGCACGGCCTGGCTACGGCCTACTATCTCGCGAGGAATCACGGCATCACCAACGTGGCGGTGCTGGAGAGAGGCTACATCGGCGGGGGAAACACGGGCCGCAATACGACCATCATCCGGTCGAACTACATGATCGACGGCAATACCGACTTCTACGAGAAGTCGATGCAGCTGTGGGAAGGCCTCAGCCAGGATCTGAACTTCAACGTCATGTTCTCGCAGCGCGGCCAGCTGAATCTGTGCCATTCGCCGGCGCAGATGGATGCCGCGGCGCGACGCGGAAACATCATGCGGATGAACGGCATCGACGCCGAGCTGCTGAGCCGCGAGGAGGTGCAGCGGATGGTGCCGGTTCTGGACTACTCCGACGAGGCCAGGTTCCCGATCGTCGGCGCACTGTACCAGCCGCGCGCAGGCACTGCGCGGCACGATGCGGTGACCTGGGGCTACGCGCGCGCCGCCAGCAGCCTCGGCGTCGACATCGTGCAGGGTTGCGAGGTGAAGGGCTTCCTGCGTGACCGGGGAAAGATCGTCGGCGTCGAGAGCAACCGGGGGCCGATCCGGGCGAAGAAGGTGGGGCTGACCGTGGCCGGCCACACCGGTCAGCTGGCGGCGATGGCGGGTCTGCGACTGCCGATGGAGTCGCACGTCCTGCAGGCGTTCGTCACGGAGGCCATCAAGCCGGTGCTCGATACCGTCGTCGCCTTCGGTGCCGCGCATTTCTACATTTCCCAATCCGACCACGGCGGACTGGTGATGGGCGGCGACCTGGACGGGTACAACTCCTATGGCCAACGCGGCGATCTCCCCGTGATGGAGGAGACGATGGCCGACGCGAAGTCGCTCATGCCGCTCGTATCGCGCCTGCGCATCGTGCGCCAATGGGCCGGCGTGATGGACATGACCATGGACGGCAGCCCGATCATCTGCAAGTCGCCGGTCGACGGTCTGTATCTCAATGGAGGGTGGTGCTACGGGGGCTTCAAGGCCACGCCCGCTTCGGGATGGTGCTTCGCGCACACGATCGCGAACGACCAGCCTCACCGGTTCAACTCGCAATTCACGCTGGACCGATTCGAGCGTGGCCGCCAGATCGACGAAAAAGGCGTGGGGCCGACCCCATGGGCTCACTGAGGGAAGTGCCGTGCTGAGAATCGACTGCCCCTATTGCGGCTGCCGCGACTACACCGAGTTCACCTATGGCGGCGCAGCGGAACGGGAGTTTCCCGATCTCGGGAATACCGACATCGAGGCGTGGGTCGACTTCGTGTTCATTCGCGACAACCCGAAGGGGGAGCACGCCGAGTACTGGCAGCACCAGAACGGCTGCCGCCAATGGCTGCGGGTGGTGCGCGACACCGTTGCCCACGAAGTCAGATCGGTGACGCCGGCGCGCGCGGGGTCGAGCGTCGGTGAAGTTGCCGGGGTGAAGACAGCGTGAACAAGCAGGCTTATCGACTGAGCGTCGGCGGCCGTATCGACCGGGCCCGTCCGCTGTCCTTCGTGTTCGATGGCCGGACCTACACCGGCTTTTCCGGCGACACGCTTGCCTCGGCGCTGCTGGCCAACGGCGTGCACCTGGTCGGTCGCAGCATGAAGTATCACCGTCCGCGCGGCATCTTCTCGGCCGGCGTCGAGGAGCCCAACGCGCTGGTCACGCTGCGTCGGGGCGAGCGCCGCGAGCCCAATGTCCCGGCGACGACGGTCGACCTGTACGACGGGCTGTGGGCCGAGAGCCAGAACCGGTGGCCCTCGCTCGATTTCGACGTGCTCAGGGCGGTCGACCGCTTTTCGTCGGTGTTCAGCGCAGGCTTCTATTACAAGACGTTCATGGGCCCGACCCGGAAGGCGTGGCGCTTCTACGAGGATCTCATCCGCAAGACCGCGGGCCTCGGCGAGGCGCCGACCGGGCCCGATCCCGACCGTTACGAGAAAGCCCATGGATTCTGCGATGTGCTCGTCGTCGGCGCGGGCCCTGCCGGGCTGACGGCGGCGGTCGCGGCGGGAAGGGCGGGCGCGCGCGTGCTTCTGGTCGACGACGCAAGCCAGCCGGGCGGGTCGCTGCTCTCCCACGCGAGCAGGGATCGCGCGGATTCCTGGCTCGCGCAGACGCTGAAGGCGGTCGAGGAGCTGCCGAATGTCCGCGTGATGCCGCGGACGACGGTGTTCGGCGCCTACGACAACATGGTTTTCGGTCTGCTCGAGCGCGTCGGCGATCATCTCGCCGTGCCGGACCCTCACGATGTCCGCCAACGCCTGTGGGTGGTCCGGGCGCGGCAGGCGCTGTACGCGACCGGCATGATCGAGCGGCCTCTCGTGTTCGGCAACAACGATCTCCCGGGCGTCATGCTGGCGTCGGCCGCGCGGACCTACGCCAACCGATATGCGGTGCTGGCCGGTCGCAAGGTGGTCGTGTTCACCAACAACGACAGCGCCTACGAAGCGGCGTTCGACCTTGCGGCGGCCGGCGCGAGCGTCGCGATGGTCGACCCCAGGCGCGAGGTTCCCGAGGCGCTGAGGCGCGACATCCAGCGGGCCGGCATCGAACTGCATCCGGCGTCCGCGATAGCCGGAGCCAGTGGCAGGAAGCGGGTGCATGGCGTCGACCTCGTCGACTTCGACGGCAGCGAGCGGACGACGAGTACGGTGAGGGCGCGTCTCGCCTGCGACCTGGTGCTCGTGTCGGGGGGCTGGACGCCGACGCTGCAGTTGCTGGGCCAGCGAGGCGCGAAACCGGCGTTCGACCAGGCGCGCGGAATGTTCGTTGCCCAACGGGTTCCGTCCGGCTATCACCTTGCCGGCGGCGCTGCCGGAGAGCGCTCGCTGGCGCGCGGCGTGGCGGGTGCGCACGAAGCCGGCAATGCGGCGGCCCGCGCCTGCGGATTCACCGCAGGGTCCGGCGACGGCCCGCTTCTGGATGGACTCCCGGTCGAGCGGTCATCGAACGCCGACCTGCCACTGACCGTGATCGCCGATCCATCGAACCGGGCGTACCGCAAGAAATTCGTCGATCTCCAGCACGACGTCTGCGTCAGCGACATCGCGCAGGCGCTGGGCGAAGGCTACGAATCGGTCGAGCACCTGAAGCGGTACACGACGCTCGGGATGGCGACCGACCAGGGCAAGACCTCCAACGTCAACGCGCTGGCCATCGCCGCCGGGATTCTTCGGCGTCCGATCGATGCCGTGGGAACGACCACCTTCAGGCCGCCGTTCAGGCCGATTCCGATCGGCGCGCTCGCCGGTTCCGAATTCGGGCGTCACTTCAAGCCGACGCGTCGTTCGCCGATGCACGACCTTCATGCGCGCGATGGTGCGGTCTTCACCGCAACCGGTCTGTGGCTGAGACCCTGGTACTACCCGGCAGCCGGCGAGCCGATAGGCATTGCAAGCGTCCGGGAGGCAGGTCGTGTCCGGGACGGTGTCGGCATGGTGGATATCTCGAGCCTCGGGAAGATCGACGTACAGGGACTGGATTGCGCCGAGTTCCTGAACCGTGTCTACGTGAACGGCTGGGACACCCTCGAGATCGGCAAGGCAAGGTACGGCGTCATGTTGCGGCCCGACGGAATCGCGCTCGACGACGGAACGACGTCGCGGATCTCGCAGAGCCATTACTTCATGACCACGACCACTGTCGGTGCGGCCAAGGTCATGACTTTCCTGGAGTATCTGCTGCAGACCGCCTGGCCCGATCTTCGCGTGCATGTGACGTCGGTCACCAGCCAGTGGGCGGGTATCGCCGTTGCAGGACCGCGCAGCCGCGACGTGCTGGCGCGGCTGGTCGGCGACGTCGATTTCGACGACGCGTCGTTTCCCTTCATGGGCGTGCGTCACGGCCACCTCGGCGAGGCGCCGGTGCGGCTGTTGCGGATCAGCTTCTCGGGCGAGCGGGCGTATGAGGTGTACACGCCAGCGGGCTACGGCGAGGCCGTGTGGGAAGCGATCCGCGCAGCAGGCAAGGGTGACGGGATGGTGGTGTACGGCACCGAAGCGTTGAGCATCCTGCGCATCGAGAAAGGCCATGTGGCCGGCGCCGAGATCGAAGGCAGGACAACGCTGGCCGATCTGGGTCTGGGGCGTATGGCCAGCAGGAAGAAGCCCTTCGTAGGAAGCACGCTGGCGCGGCGCGAAGGGCTCTCCGATGCCGGGCGTCCCCAACTCGTCGGTCTCGAACCGTGCCAGCAGGGCGTCGCGCTCAGGGCCGGATCGATCCTGTGCGAGCCCGGCGAGCATCGGGGGCATGGAATCGGGTTCGTGTCCTCGGTGACCTTTTCACCCGCGCTGGGCAGGAACATCGCGATCGGCTTCGTATCGGGGGGCATGGCGCGCGAAGGCAAGACCGTCGATGCGGTCTTTCCGCTGCGGAACGAAGTCGTGCCGGTTCGCATCGCATCGCCGCATTTCGTCGACCCCGAAGGAGAACGTCTGCATGCTTGAGCCGCGCTCAGCGCTGGCTGCGGTCTACCGGCCCGGCCAGCTCGGCGTCATTCACCGGCCTGCCGTAGTCGCCATATCGGAGCGACGTGGTCGGGCGTTGGTCCAGTTGTCGGGTTGGCCGGGCAGCTTCGAATCCGTCTGCGACCGGCTCGAAAGACGTCTCGACATGCCGGTGCCGCGGGATTGTCGCGGCGCGACGGAATGCGCCGATCTGTCGATCTTCAGAGTCGGGCCTGAGCGACTGTGGCTGGCCGCGCGCGCGCACGACGCGCGTCTGCAGGGAATCGATGCGGCGTCGTTCGGCGAAGACGCGGTTGTCACCGAACTCGGACACAGCCGGACCGTGCTGCGGATCACCGGGTCCTCGGCGCGAGCCCTGCTCAACCGTGGATTGCCGGTGGATCTCGACGACGCCGCGTTTCCCGTCGGAGCGTTCGTCCAGAGCGCCATCCATCACGTTCCGGTGCTCGTGTACAGGAACGGCGCCGCCGGAGACTGTGCGCTCGACGCGTACGTGCCGCGTGAATACTCCGTGACGTTCTGGGAGTGGCTGACCGAACATGCGGCGTCGCTCGGTGGCCTGGTCGGGGAGCCGGAATGACGGCACCACAGTCGTCGTTTCCGATCGCGCCTGCAAGGCACGCCGGGATGTGGCAGACGCACGCCGGGCCGCGTCCGGAGGTCGAATGCCTCCTATGAGAAGCGATCGCAGTGGGATCCAGGTGGCGATGAGAACAGCCTACTCCACGGCATTCCGGACGAACCATCCGGGCGCACCCGCGGCAGGCGCGCCGCCGGTACCGCTGGTCCGCTTTCAGAATGTCCAGAAGAGCTACGACGGCGCCACACTCGTGGTCAAGAACCTGAACCTCGAGATCAGGAAGCACGAGTTCCTGACCATGCTCGGCCCGTCGGGCTCCGGCAAGACCACGTGCCTGATGATGCTGGCCGGCTTCGAGACGGCCACTGCCGGGGAGATCCTGCTGGACGGCCGGCCGATCAACCGGATTCCGCCGGAACGGCGAAACATCGGGATGGTCTTCCAGAACTACGCACTGTTTCCGCACATGACGGTGCGCGAGAACCTGGAGTTCCCGCTTCGGGTTCGGCGACTTCCGAAGGCCGATATCGACCAGAAGGTGCAGCGCGCGCTGGGAATGGTGAATCTGGCCGGCTACGCGTCGCGCATGCCCGGGCAACTGTCGGGTGGACAGCAGCAGCGGGTCGCGGTTGCGCGCGCGTTGGTGTTCGAACCCGCGCTGGTGCTGATGGACGAGCCGCTCGGCGCGCTCGACAAGCAGTTGCGCGAGCAGATGCAATACGAGATCAAGCGGCTGCACCTCGAGCTCGGCCTCACCATCGTCTACGTCACGCACGATCAGGACGAGGCGTTGACGATGTCGGATCGCATCGCGGTCTTCGACGATGGCGTGATCCAGCAACTGGCCGGCGCGACGCAGCTGTACGAACAGCCGGACAACGCATTCGTCGCCCGGTTCATCGGCGAGAACAACGAAATTCCCGGCAGGGTCGTGGCCATCGACGGCCAGATGTGCGACGTCGAAGTGGCGGGACCGCGGATCCTGGGCGCGTTGAACGTCGTCGGGGGATCGATCGGGGATTCCGTGACGCTGTCGCTGCGGCCGGAGCGCATCCAGCTGCGACCGGCACCGGATGGCGGGTTCTCGTGCATCGATGCCCGCGTGCGCGAGCTGATCTACCACGGAGATCACATTCGCGTGATCGCCGAGATCCCCGGCTCGGTCGAACTGATCGTCAAGATCCCCAACGGAGGGGCGGTCGGTTCGATCGAGGTGGGACAGACCTTGTCGCTCGGGTGGAGGCCGGGCGATTGCAGGGCATTGAACTGAACGGCAACGGCAATCCGGCGTGACGCCGTGAACCCTTCGTGAGACTGCAGCGCCGGCGCGCGACTGCAGAGCCTCCGCGGCCGCAGAGCCTGCGGAGCCGTACTCGAGAGATTTCCAGGAGGAGACTGACCATGAGAGCGAAGCGCAAGATCGTACTGGCTGCACTGCTCGCCGCTGCGGGCATGGGGATTTCGCAGGTGTCGGCGGGCGAAATGACACTGGTGACCTGGGGTGGCGCCTACAAGGCGAGTCAGCAGGAAGCGTTCGTCAAACCCTTCATCGCGAAGACCGGCCACAAGGTGCTGATCGAGGACTACAGCGGAGGCCTGGCGCAGATTCGCGCCCAGGTGAAGACCGGCAAGGTGACCTGGGACGTGGTGGACCTGGAGTTGCAGGACGCGCTGCGTGCATGCGACGAAGGCCTGCTCGAGCGTATCGATGCGAAGGATCTCGAGCCGTCGTCCGATGGAACGACGGCTGCCAACGACTACATGTCGGGCGCCATCGACGGGTGCACGGTCGGCAACAACATGTGGGCGAACGTCGTGGCCTACGACTCCACCAAGTTCAGCGGTGCGGCGCCGAAGACGATCGCCGATTTCTTCGACGTCAAGAAGTTCCCCGGCAAGCGCGGCATGAAGAAGAGCCCGAAAGCCAATCTCGAATGGGCGCTGATCGCCGATGGCGTACCGCCCGGGGAGATCTACAAGGTTCTCGGCACGCCCGCGGGGATCGATCGCGCATTCAGGAAGCTCGACACGATCAAGCCGTACGTGGTGTGGTGGGAAGCGGGAGCGCAGGCGCCGCAATTGCTGGCTGACGGCGAGGTCGTCATGACGTCCGCCTACAACGGACGGATCGAGGATGCGATCGGGCGCGAGAAGAAGCCGTTCGTGATCATCTGGGACGGCCAGATTCCGGTATTCGAGACCTTCGGTATCGTCAAGGGCACGAAGAATCTTGCCACCGCCAGGGAGTTCGTACGCTTCGCCACGACGCCGCGCGCCCTGGCCGACATGGCGAAGCAGATCCCCTACGGTCCGCTGCGCAAGTCGGCGCTGGCCCTCATGGCGCCCGACGTGAGGTCGCGTCTGCCCAGCACGCCGGAGAACATGAAGACCGCGATTCCGATCAACGCGGTCTGGTGGGCCGACAACCTCGATGATCTGAATCAGCGCTTCTCGGTCTGGCTGACCCGGTGATGCCCGGGCCGGGCCGCGCATGGCGTGGCCCGGCGGACGAAAACGAGCCGAAGCGTCCGTATTCCGCATGTCGTACCGGGTTCCGGCACTGGACAGATCGGCGATTCCCGACGGGATACGCCTGAAGTCGAGCCTGCGCAGGGCAGACCTGATGGGGCGCGTCAAGGCCTATGCCCTGATTGCGCCGCTGCTGCTGTTCCTGCTGATGTCGTTCCTGGCGCCGATCGGCGCGGTGCTGTCCAACAGCGTCGACAACGGGCCGCTCCCCGACCTGATGCCCGAAACCGCGGCGCAGCTGGCGGCCTGGGATCCGGCTGTCTCGGAGCTTCCACCCGATCCGGTGTTCGCAGCCTTCGCGAACGAGCTGCGCGCGAACCAGGCCAGCGGCGATGTCGGAAAGATCGCCACCCGGCTCAACTACGATACACCCGGCATGCGGGCGCTGATCGTGGCGACCGCCCGCACGATCGGACGGCTCGACGTGCCCGTGTCACGCGAAGCGCTGCTGGCCATGGACCAGCGATGGGGCAGCGGGGAGACCTGGACGGCTCTGCGGCGCGCCAGCGGCAACATCACGCCGGATCACTACCTCAGTGCGCTGGATCTGAGGCGCTCTGCGGACGGCGCGATCGAACGGCAGCCGCCCGACCTGCGTCTGTATCGCGACGTCGCGTTGCGCACGCTGTGGATCAGCGCGCTGGTGGCAGGGTGCTGTCTGCTGCTGGGCTATCCCCTCGCGCACCTGCTTGCGTCCCTGCCGTCCCGGGCGAGCAACCTGCTGATGATCCTGGTGCTGCTGCCGTTCTGGACGTCGCTGCTCGTCCGTACGGTTGCGTGGGTCGTCATCCTGCAGACACAGGGCCTGTTCAACGATCTGCTCATCTACCTCGGGCTGATCGACCAGCGGATACAGCTGATCTTCAACCGGTTCGGCGTCGTCGTGGCCATGGTGCACATCCTGCTTCCCTACATGGTCCTCTCGCTGTACAGCGTGATGAAAGGCATTTCGCCGAACTACGTTCGTGCCTCCCGTTCTCTGGGCGCAAGTCCGCTGGTGACGTTCGTCAGGGTCTATCTGCCGCTTTCGATGCCCGGCGTATTCGCCGGCGTACTGCTGGTATATATCCTCGCTCTCGGGTTCTACGTGACGCCGGCGATCGTGGGTGGTCCGAACGACCAGATGCTCAGCTTCTTCATCGCCGACCACGTGAACAATTCGCTCAACTGGAGCCTGGCGGCAGCTCTCGGTGTCGTGCTGCTGGCGGCGGTCCTGGTGCTCTATTTCGTCTATGCGCGGCTGGTTCGCCGCACGTCGGGCTGATCATGTCGTCATTGCCCGAGTATGTCGGCTTCGGCGGGCGCCTGTGGCACTACGGCATGCGCGCGCTGTGCGCGGCGATTCTGCTGTTCCTGATCCTTCCGATCCTGGTCACCATTCCGCTTTCCTTCAACATCGAACCCTATTTCTCCTATCCCATGCCGGGGTTCAGCGTGCGCTGGTACGAGAACCTGCTGGAGGATCCGAACTGGATACTCGCGACGAAGAACACGATGATCGTCGGCACGGCGTCCGCCGCGCTGGCGACGGTCCTCGGCGTGCTTGCGGCGCTCGGCCTGACGCATCGGAACCTGCCGTATCGCGAAACGATCACGGCGCTGCTCATTTCCCCAATGGTCGTTCCGGTCGTGATCGCCGCCGTGGGCATGTATTTCTTCTATACGCAGCTCGGGCTCTCCAACAGCCTCCTCGGCCTGATCCTCGCGCACGCCGCCCTCGGCACGCCGTTCGTCGTGATCACGGTCAGTGCGACGCTGGTCGGATTCAACGAGAACCTGAGCCGCGCGGCCAGAAGCCTCGGCGCCAATCCGTTCCTCGCGTTCTGGAAGGTCAAGCTTCCGATCATCGCTCCTGGCGTCGTGTCCGGTGCGATCTTTGCATTCGCGACCTCCTTCGACGAGGTCGTGGTCGTGCTGTTCCTCGGAGGCGTCGAGCAGCGCACCATTCCCAGGCAGATGTGGTCCGGAGTGCGTGAGCAGCTGAGCCCGACGATTCTGGCGATGGCGACCCTGTTGACGCTGGTCTCCGTGCTGCTGCTGGTTTCGCTCGAGTTGTTGCGGCGCCGGAACGAAAGGATGCGAGGGATGCTCGGCCAGGGTTAGCGGCGCCCTTGCCTTCGCGGAAGGCGGCCTCTTCATGGCCGGGGCTGCGGATGCGCGCAGCTGCCGCCGGCGAGACCGTCAAGCCAGGCGTCGCGGCAACTCGATCTCGACGACGAGGCCGCCGCCCTCACGATTGCGTGCACCGATGTGCCCGCCGTGCGCCTCGATCGCGCGCCGCGCGATCGCCAGCCCGAGACCGAAACCGCCGGCCGGGGCGCCGCTGCGCGCGCGCTGGAACGGTTCGAAGATCGCTTCGAGCTCCTCGGTGGGCACGCCGGGTCCGCGATCGGCCACGGCGAGCACGAACGCGCCGGGCTGGTTGCCGGATTCCTCGCGCAGCCGCGCGCCCACTTCGACGACCGTCCCTTCGCCGGTGTACTTCACCGCGTTGCGGATCACGTTCTCGAACGCCCGGTGGATCAGCTCGGCGCGCACCGTCGCCATGGCCGTGGCGTCGCCCGAGAACGTCACGTCGCGTCCGCTCGCCCGCGCCTCGAAGCGCGCATCGTCGACGATCGCGGCCACCAGATCGATCAGATCGACCGTTTCCAGCGGCGGCAGCGTGCTGCCGGCCTCCAGCCGGGCCAGTGCGAGCAGTTCGCCCACCAGCCCGTCGAGCCTGACGGCGTCGCGCTCGATACGCTCGAGCATCGCCTCGGTGCGTTCGGGGTTCTGTCGCGCCAGCTCGATCGCCGCCTGCAGCCGCGCCAGCGGCGAGCGCAGCTCGTGCGAGACGTCGTGCAGCAGCCGTCGCTGCGAGGCGATCAGCTGCTGCAACCGGCGCGCCATCTGGTCGAAGTCGTGTCCCAGATCGGCCAGCTCGTCAGCGCGCCGGCCCATCAGCGGTGCCACGCGCGTGTCGAGGCGGCCTTCGGCCAGCGCCGCCGCCGCACGGCGCAGATGCCGGATCGGCTTGGTCAACGACCAGGCGAGCAACGCGCTGAAGGCAAGACTGGCGAGCAGGCCGATCGCGGCGATCATGTGCGCGGGCAGCGGTTCGGGCGCGCCGGCGCGTCGCCCCGGGCGCGGCCCCGGGCGCGCCGGCGCATCCAGTCCGGGGGGCACGAACAGCAACAGGCCGCTCGCTTCGTCGAAGCGCACCACCCGCGTCGCACGGGGCGTGACCGGGCCGTCGAGCAGCCGGCGCGCGTGCTCCAGCGCCTCGGCCGGCACGCTGCGCCCGAGCAGCTCGCGGCCGTCGCGGTCCACTGCGTAGACGATCGCCGGGCTCCACGGCGCGCCGGTCTCGTCCAGCAGCGCGCGCAGCGCGGGCACGCCGCCGTGGCGCAGCGTGGCGGCGGCCGATTGCAGCGCGAGCGCCGCGCGCGGGCCTGCGGCCAGCGTCGGTTCGGCGCGCTCGACGCGCTGCTGCTGGTGCAGCCACACGAGCGAGCCGACCGCCGCGCCGGCCAGCAGCAGCGTCAGCCAGAACGCGAGGAAGAACTTCCAGAACAGTCGACCCATCGTCGCTTCCGCCCGCCCGGTGTCACTCGAGCAGGAACTGGTAGCCGCGGCCGCGCACCGTCTCGATCCACGAACGCCCGTCGTCGCGCTGGCCGAGCTTCTGGCGCAGGCTGCTCACGTGCACGTCGATGCTGCGGTCGAAGCGCGCCAGCGGACGGCCGAGCGCCTGCTCGGACAGCTCGGACTTGTCCACCACGCGGCCGGCCTGGCGCGCGAGCACTTCCAGCAGGCTGAATTCGGTACTGGTCAGTGCGAGCGCCTCGCCGCGCCACAGCGCGCGACGCCGGCCCGGCCACAGCGACAGCGGCCCCGCGACAAGCGTCTCGTCGGCGACCGGGCCGGGCTCGCCCGGCCGCGCCCGGCGCAGGATCGCGCGCAGCCTCGCAGCGAGCTCGCGCGGCGTGCACGGCTTGGGCACGTAGTCGTCGGCGCCCAGCTCCAGGCCGACGATGCGGTCGACGTCGTCGCCCTTGGCGGTGAGCATCAGCACCGGGACACGGCTGGCCACGCGGATGCGGCGCAGCGCCTCGACGCCGTCGATCTTCGGCATCATCACGTCGAGCACCACGATGTCGTAGCCGCCGTCGAGCGCGCGCTCGACGCCGGCCGCGCCGGCGAGCACGGCGGCGGTGTCGAAGCCTTCCCGCTGCAGGTACTCGC
>JAHDYE010000005.1:0-8292 GCA_023383035.1 Burkholderiaceae bacterium
GCGGTTGCGCGCCGGCGCGCGCACGGGAGGCCCATCAACCGGCGCGACCCCGTGGCCGAAGGCGCGCCGGCCGGCCGCGTCGGCGTGGCGCTCGACGAAACGGTCGGGCCGACCGACGTCGCCGAGCTGGCGTGGGTGCTGGGCGGCGAGCGCGTCGATGCCGCGACGCTCGACGCCGCGCTGGCGGCGCTCGGCGTCGAACCGACGTCGATCGCGCCGGCGCTGCGCCGTGCCGACGCGGTGCTGACGCACCCGGTGTTCAACCGTCATCACAGCGAAACCGCGTTCATGCGCTATCTGAAGCGGCTGGAGAACCGCGACCTCTCGCTGGTGCATTCGATGATCCCGCTCGGCTCGTGCACGATGAAGCTGAACGCGGCTTCGGAAATGGCGCCGGTCACCTGGCCGGAGTTCGCCAACCTGCACCCGTTCGTGCCGCGCGAGCAGGCCGCCGGCTACACGGCGATGCTCGCGCAGCTCGGCACCTGGCTGGCCGCGATCACCGGCTTCGCCGCGGTGTCGTTCCAGCCGAATTCCGGCGCGCAGGGCGAATACGCGGGGCTGCTGGCGATCCGCCACTACCTGGCGGCGCAGGGCCAGTCGCATCGCGACGTCTGCCTGATCCCGTCCTCGGCGCACGGCACCAACCCGGCTTCGGCGCAGATGATGGGCCTGCGCATCGTGGTGGTGGCCTGCGACGCGCAGGGCAACATCGACCTGGCCGATCTCGAACGCCGCATCGCCGAGCACCGCGACGCGCTCGCCGCGCTGATGGTCACCTATCCGTCCACGCACGGCGTGTTCGAGTCGTCGATCGCCGAGGTCTGCCGGATGGTGCACGCGGCCGGCGGCCAGGTGTACATGGACGGCGCGAACATGAACGCGCAGGCGGGGCTCACCAGCCCGGGGCTGATCGGCGCCGACGTCTGCCACCTGAACCTGCACAAGACCTTCTGCATCCCGCACGGCGGAGGCGGCCCCGGCATGGGGCCGATCGCGGTCGCCGCGCACCTGGTGCCGTACCTGCCGGCCGAGCCGTTCCCGCTGCCCGGCGGCGACGCGGCCGCGCGCGCGGCGGCGCGCGACGCCGCCGGCGAGGCCGCCGTGTCGGCCGCGCCGTTCGGCAGCGCGCTGATCACGACGATTTCGTGGATGTACATCCGCATGATGGGCGCAACCGGCATCCGCAAGGCCACCGAGTTCGCGATCCTGAACGCCAACTACGTCGCGCAGCGCCTGGCGCCGTACTTCCCGGTGCTGTACCGCGGGCGCGACGGCGAGGTCGCGCACGAGTGCATCCTCGACATGCGTCACCTGAAGGCCGACTACGGCGTGAGCGCCGAGGACGTCGCCAAGCGGCTGATGGACTACGGCTTCCACGCGCCGACGCTGTCGTTCCCGGTGGCCGACACGCTGATGGTGGAACCCACCGAGTCCGAGTCGAAGGACGAGCTCGACCGCTTCTGCGACGCGATGATCGCGATCCACGGCGAGCTGCAGCGCATCGCCTCGGGGGCGCTCGACCGCGACGACAATCCGCTGAGGGGCGCGCCGCACACCGCCGCCGAGATCGCCGGCGAATGGACCCACCGCTACAGCCGCGAGGAGGCCGCGTTTCCGCTGCCGTGGGTGCGCGAGGCCAAGTTCTGGCCGGGCGTCAAGCGCATCGACAACGCCGCGGGCGACCGCCACCTGGTGTGCACCTGCCCGCCGGTGTCCGACTACGCCGGGGCGTGAACGCGGCCGACCCGCTCCGCTGCCCCGTTCCGGACCACCGCCGACCGCGCGACCACCGCCCCACCCCGCAACCGCCACCGGACACCGCCATGGACGAGCTCCGACAGATCCCGCTGCACGCGCTGCACGCCGAGCACGGCGCGAAGTTCGGCCCCTTCGCCGGCTACCGGATGCCGATCCAGTACGCCGCGGGGCTCAAGGCCGAGCACCTGCACGCGCGCGAGCAGGCCGGCCTGTTCGACGTCTCGCACATGGGGCAGCTGCGCATCCGCGCCGTGGACGAACGCCCCGCCACGCTGTACGCGCAGCTCGAAGCCGCGCTGCCGGTGGACTTCGACGGCTGGGCCGACGGCGTGCAGCGCTACTCGCTGCTGCTGAACGAGCGCGGCGGCATCGAGGACGACCTGATGCTGGTGCATCGCGTCGACGGTGCGCAGGCCGAGGTGCACATGGTGGTCAACGCGGGCAACCGCGACGCGGATCTGGCCCTGCTGCGCGCGCGCTGCCCGAAGCTGCGCATCGAATGGATCGATGCGGCGCTCGTTGCGCTGCAGGGGCCGTCGGCCGAGGCGGCGCTCGCGGCGCTGGACCCGGCGGCGGTATCGATGCGGTTCATGCAGGCGGCCACGCTGCGCCTGCTCGGCGCGGCCTGCTTCACCACCCGCTCGGGCTACACCGGCGAAGACGGCTACGAGATCTCGCTGCCGCTGACGCACGCCGAAGCGATCGTGCGCCGCCTGCTCGCCAATCCGGCGGTGCGCCTGGCAGGGCTGGGGGCGCGCGACACGCTGCGCCTGGAGGCGGGCCTGCCGCTGCACGGCAGCGACATCGACGCCGACACCACGCCGGTCGAGTCGGGCCTCGCGTTCGCGATTCCCAAATCGCGTCGCAGCGGTGCGAAGGCCGGCGGCTTCCCCGGTGCCGACACGATCGTGGCGCAGCTCGCCGAAGGCACGCCGCGCCGGCTGGTCGGCCTGGTCTCGCACGAGCAGGTGCCGATCCGCGCGCATGCCGCGATCGTCGCGCCCGACGACCGCGTGGTGGGCGAAGTCACCAGCGGCACCGTGTCGCCATCGCTCGGTCATCCGGTGATGCTCGCGCGCATCGAGCGCGGCGCGCTCGACGACGCGGTGCGCGCACCGTTGCGCGGCGTGGTGCGCGACCGGCGCCCGGGCGTGATGCCGACGCCGCTGCCGTTCGTGGCCAAGCGCTACAAGCGCTGAGCGCGTCGCCTCTGTCCGGGCTTTCCCGTATCCGCCGGATCGCGCCTTGAGTCCGCGCCACCCTTGTGCGTAGACTCGGACGATCCAACGGAGGAGCCACCGACATGACCCGACAACGCATCGCCACCCTGCTCGCCGCGGCCGCCTTGCTGGCACCGGCGCTCGCAGCGGCCGGCCCGACGCTCGATTCGATCAAGCAGAAAGGCACGCTGCGCTGCGGCGTGAACACCGGCCTGCTCGGCTTCTCGGCGCCCGACAGCCAGGGCAGGTGGACCGGCATCGACGTCGACTTCTGCCGGGCAGTCGCGGCCGCCATCCTCGGCGACCCGAACAAGGTCCAGTTCGTGCCGACCAACACGCAGAACCGCTTCACGGTGCTGCAGTCGGGCGAAGTCGATATCCTGTCGCGCAACACCACCTGGACCGCGAGCCGCGACTCGACGCTCGGCGCGGTCTTCGCCGGCACCATCTTCTACGACGGCCAGGGCTTCATGGTGAAGAAGTCGGCCAACATCTCGAGCGCCTCGCAGCTGAACGGCGCCACCATCTGCGTGCAGCCGGGCACCACCACCGAGCTGAACCTGAGCGACTGGTTCCGCACCAAGAAGATGAACTTCCGGCCGGTGGTGGTCAACGAGCTGCAGCAGATCGAGCAGACGTTCTTCTCGGGCCGCTGCGACGTGCTGACCACCGACATCTCGGGGCTGGCCGCCACGCGACTGAAGGCGCCCAACAAGGACGACTACGTGATCCTGCCCGAGGCGATTTCCAAGGAACCGCTCGGGCCGCTGGTGCGCCGCGGCGACTGGGAGTACTTCAACATCGTCAAGTGGACGCTGGCCGGCCTGATCGAGGCCGAGGAATACGGCGTCACGGCCGCCAACGTCGACAAGCTCAAGACCGAGAGCAAGGATCCGCCGGTCCAGCGCCTGGTCGGCACGTCGGGCGACATCGGCAAGGGCATGGGCCTGGACAACGACTGGCTGGTGCGCGCGATCAAGGCGGTGGGCAACTACGGCGAGATGTACCAGCGCAACATCGGCCCGATCGGCATCGCGCGCGGCATCAACGCGCAGTGGCGCGAAGGCGGGCTGATGTACGCGCCGCCGATCCGCTGAGCGCGCACCGAACCGCGCTGTTCCCCGCGGCCGTTCGCCGATCGCCTCGGTCGAGCGCATGTTCCAGAGCGAACGCGTCCGCGGAATCCTCTACCAGGTACTGCTGCTCGCCGCCGTCGTCGGCGTGGGCTGGTACCTGGTCTCCAACACGCTGCACAACCTCTCGACCCGGCAGATCCAGGTCGGCTTCGGCTTCCTGTCGCGCGAGGCCGGCTTCGAGATCGCCGAGTCGCATGTCGCCTACGATCCGTCGAACACGTACGGCCGCGCGTTCCTGGTCGGCCTGCTGAACACGCTGTGGGTGTCGCTGATCGGCATCGTGGTCGCCACGGTGCTCGGCACGCTGATCGGCATCGCGCGCCTGTCGCCGAACTGGCTGCTGGCCCGCTTCGCGTCGGCCTACGTGGAATTCATGCGCAACATCCCGTTGCTGCTGCAGCTGTTCATCTGGTACGGACTGATCACCGAACTGCTGCCGCCGGTGCGCGAATCGATCGCGTTCGGCGAGCTCGTGTTCCTGAGCCAGCGCGGCCTGCGCTACGCGTGGCCGCAGCCCGCCGCGGGCTGGACCGCCGCGGCCTGGGCGCTGGCGGTGGCGCTCGCACTGGCCTTCGCGTGGCGCCACGCCGCGCACCGCCGCCAGCGCGCCACCGGCGCGCAATGGCCGGTGTTCTGGCCGTCGCTGGCGCTGATCGTCGCGCTGCCGCTGGCCGCCTGGTTCGCGCTCGGCGCGCCCACCGCGCTCGATGCGCCGGTGCTCGGCGGCTTCGACTTCCAGGGCGGGCGCGCGCTGTCGCCCGAGTTCATGGCGCTGACGATCGGCCTGGCCACCTACACCGCCGCCTTCATCGCCGAGGTGGTGCGCGGCGGCATCCTCGCGGTGCCGCACGGCCAGACCGAAGCCGCGATGGCGCTGGGCCTGAAGCCGAACCAGCGGCTGCGCCTGGTGACGATGCCGCAGGCGCTGCGCGTGATCATCCCGCCGCTCACCAGCCAGTACCTGAACCTGACCAAGAACTCGTCGCTGGCGGTGGCGATCGGCTATCCCGACCTGGTCGCGGTGGCCAACACGTCGATGAACCAGACCGGCCAGGCGATCGAGGCGATCGCGATCCTGATGGCGGTGTACCTCACGATCAGCCTCGCGATCTCGCTGCTGATGAACTGGTACAACGCACGCGTGCGGCTGGTGGAGCGCTAGGCCCATGACGACGTGGATGCGCGCCAACCTGTTCTCGTCGCCGGCCAACGCGGCGACCACCCTCTCGATGCTCGCGCTGCTCGCGTGGGCGCTGCCGCCGGCGCTGCAGTGGCTCGTCTTCGACGCGGTGTGGGGCCGCGCGCCGGTGGCGGCCTGCGATGCGGTGCGCGGCCATGGCGCCTGCTGGGCGGTGGTCGCCGAGAAGTTCCGCTTCATGATGTTCGCGGTCTACCCGTACGGGGAGCAATGGCGGCCGGCGATCGCCATCGGCGTGCTGTGCACGCTGCTGGTGATCTCGGCCATCCGCTGGTTCTGGCGCCCGTGGCTGGCCGCGCTGTGGGTGCTCGGCATCGCCGTCACCTTCTGGCTGATGGGCGGCGGTGCGGGCCTCGCGCCGGTGCGCACCGAGCTGTGGGGCGGCCTGCCGGTGACGCTGATCCTGGCGATCTTCGGCGTCGCCTTCGCGTTTCCGCTCGGCGTGCTGCTCGCGCTCGGGCGGCGCTCGCAGCTGCCGATCATCCGCGCGATGTCGGTCATCTACATCGAGGTGATCCGCGGGGTGCCGCTGATCACGGTACTGTTCATGGCCTCGGTGATGTTCGCGCTGTTCCTGCCCGAGGGCATGCGCATCGAGCAACTGCTGCGCGCGCAGATCGCGATCATCCTGTTCGTGGCCGCCTACCTGGCCGAAGGCGTGCGCGGCGGCCTGCAGGCGGTGCCGCGCGGGCAGTACGAGGCGGCCGAGGCGCTCGGGCTGCCGTACTGGAAGACGATGGGGCTGGTGATCCTGCCGCAGGCGCTGCGCGTGTCGATCCCGTCGATCGTCAACAGCTTCATCTCGCTGTTCAAGGACACGTCGCTGGTGGTGATCATCGCGATCTACGACTTCGCGTACGCGGTGAAGAAGTCGGTCGAGACCGACTTCTCGTGGAAGAAGTACTTCATCGAGGCGTTCCTGTTCTCGATCGTGGTCTACTGGGTCTTCTGCTTCGCGATGTCGAAGTACAGCCAGTGGCTCGAGCGCGAGCTCGCGCGCGGCGAGCGGCGCTGAACGCCGCGACACGCGAGCGCGCCGGCCATCCGCATGCATCCCGGAACCGCACCATGACCGACATGCCGCGTCCTGCCGCCGCCTCCGACACGCCGGCGATCCTGATCGAGGGGCTGAACAAGTGGTTCGGCGAGTTCCAGGTGCTCAAGGACATCGACCTGCGCGTGGCCCGCGGCGAGCGCATCGTGGTATGCGGGCCGTCCGGCTCGGGCAAGTCGACCCTGATCCGCTGCATCAACCGGCTCGAGCCGCACCAGAAGGGCCGCATCGTCGTCAACGGCACCGAGCTCACCGACAACCTGAAGAACATCGACAGGGTGCGCTCCACCGTCGGCATGGTGTTCCAGCACTTCAACCTGTTCCCGCACCTGACGGTGCTGCAGAACTGCACGCTGGCGCCCACCTGGGTGCTGAAGAAGCCGGCGGCCGAGGCGCAGGCCGTGGCGATGCGTTACCTGGAGCGCGTGCGCATCGCCGACCAGGCGCTGAAGTACCCGGGCCAGCTCTCGGGCGGCCAGCAGCAGCGCGTGGCGATCGCGCGCGCGCTGTGCATGAACCCGTCGATCATGCTGTTCGACGAACCCACTTCGGCGCTCGATCCCGAGATGGTCAAGGAAGTGCTGGACACGATGATCATGCTGGCGCGCGAAGGCATGACGATGCTGTGCGTCACGCACGAGATGGGCTTCGCCAAGGCGGTGGCCGACCGGGTGATCTTCATGGACCGCGGCGAGATCGTCGAGCAGAACGTGCCCGAGCAGTTCTTCGCGGCGCCGAGGAACGAGCGCACGAAGCAGTTCCTGAGCCAGATCCTGCACCGGTGAGGCGCACGGCCGGCCCGCGTCAGCGCATCTCGAACGCTTCCTGGTGAAAGCGCATGCGCCCGGGCCGCAGTCGCGCCAGGCCGCGGCGCAGCTTTTCGGCCAGCCCGCGCGGGCCGCAATACCATACTTCGGCGCGGGATGCGCCAGCGCACCCGTCCACCAACTGCGCAGCGGTCAGGTCGGCGCCGCCGGCACGATCGTGGACGTGCAGGCGCACGCTCGGCAAGCCGTCGCACAGCGCGCGCAGTCGCGCCACGAACGGGTCGTCGGTGGCCCGCCGCGTGCAGTAGTGCAGGTCCGCCTCGGGCGCGTCATCGGGGTCGGCGCGCAGCGCAGCCAGCCATGCGATGAACGGCGTCACGCCGATGCCGCCGGCGACCCAGATCTGCCTGGCGCCGCGATCGCGGCGATCGAGGCGGAAGCTCCCATAGGGCCCTTCGACGATGACCGCCTGCCCGACGGCGAGGCGCCGCGGCAGCGCGCGCGTGTAGTCGCCGAGCGCCTTGATCTGGAACGTGACCGTGCGGTCGCCGCGGTCGGCGCCGGCGATCGTGAACGGATGGGCGCCCTCGAAGCGATCGAAGGTGACGAAGGCGAACTGGCCGGCACGATGTCCGCGCCAGTCGCCATCGAGCCCGCAGACCACCTCGGTGACGTCGTCCGCCACACGATTCACCGCGACGACCCGGCCGCGCGCCCGGCGGCTTCGCCCGATGCGTCCGCTCAGTGAAACGGCGGCGGAGACGGAACCGGCCGCCAGCAGGGCAGCGAGCAGCACGCCGGTCGGCTGGCGCCACCATCCGGGCGGCGCCAGCACCGCCGCATGGAAGGCCAGCACCAGGTAGAGCGCCGGCATCGCACGGTGCAGGTAGCGCCAGGGCCGGTACGGGAAGCGCTTCCAGAGCGCCAGCAGCACCATCGCCAGCACCAGGTACACGGCGAACTCGCCGAGCTCCTTGCCGGCATCGCGCAGGACCTCGAACAGGCCGTCGAACTGCAATTTCGGCGGACGCCCGGCGCGGCCGACCATCGCCTTGATCAGGCCGCCGGACAGCTCGATCAGCCAGTGCGCCGCGGCGAACGTCGCGGCCAGGATGCCGGCCCACTTGTGCAGCCGGTATGCGCGGTCCATGCCGCC
>JAHDYE010000005.1:8302-8605 GCA_023383035.1 Burkholderiaceae bacterium
ACGGGTGGCCAGCACCATGGCCAGCGACATCAGCGCGATCGACAGCAGGCCGGTGAGGAGCAGCCCGTGCGCGCGCAGCGCCCACGGCAGCGACCCCGCCCCGGGGCCGGACGCCGCCAGGTCGAGTCCCCAGACCAGGGTGACGAGGCCGACGAAGGCGGCCAGCACGATGTTCATGACAGGATCCGTACGAATCGGAGAATGCGGGGAGAACGCGGGGAAGAGCGCGCAGGAGAGCGCGGTGGGCCGCGGGGGGGCGCGGCCCGCCCCGGCGCCCCCCCCGCGTCACGGCCCCCGCGCCGA
>JAHDYE010000005.1:8615-41698 GCA_023383035.1 Burkholderiaceae bacterium
GCGGCCGCGGCGCACCGCCGGCTTCAGCGCGACCGCTGCGACGACGTCGCGCGATCGTCGCCCGAGCGCTTCGACCGCTTGACCTCGGTGCGAAGAACCTCGGCCGTCGCGGCATCGACGTCGAGCTCGACGCGCCGGCCTTCGCGATCGGTCGCCTTGACCTCGTAACGATCGCGCTCGCGATCGATCTCGTCGATGTCGGTATAGCCGGCCGCCGTCAGCCGCTGGTGGATCTCCGGAATGCCGAGCGCCGCGCGCGCGGCCGGCGCGGCGGGAGCGGCGCCCTGCGCCAGGACCGGGGCGACGAGCGCCGTGGTACCGGCGATGCCGGCGGCGAGAGCGAGGGTGGCGAGAATGCTGGATTTGCGCATGATGTCGATTCCTTCGTCGATGGTTTCACGCTTCGGTAGAGCGTGAGGCGGATTCTGTTCGTGGCCGCCTGAACCGCCGATGAAGCCGGCGTTCATCCGGCGTTCATCCGGCGCGGGCGAAACCGGCTTTCCCGATGCGGGTTGCAGTCGCCGTTCACCTGCGGTTAACGTTGCAGCGGCTATACGTGGCACGAACGGTCGAACGCGACGCATCACCGTCCGCGCGCCCGACCGCGCCACCGACCGCCCCGTGGAGCCCTGCGATGCGCATCCGCCATGTCCTGCTGTCCGCGATGCTCGCGATCGCGAGCGCGATCGCGCTCGCCGACGACGACCACGACCGCGCACGCCGCGCGCTGCAGGCCGGCGAAATCCTGCCGCTGCACGCCGTGCTGGAACGCGTGGCGCGCGAGCACCCGGGCCAGGTGCTGGAAGTCGAGCTCGAACGCGAAGACGGTGCGTGGGTCTACGAGCTCAAGCTGTTGCGCAGCGACGGCGCGCTGCTGAAGCTCGAGCTCGACGCACGTAGCGGCGCGCTGCTGCGCAGCCGTCAGAAGGACTCGCGTCGCAAGGACGACTGATGCGCCTGCTGATCGCCGAGGACGAACCGACGCTCGCCGCCCAGCTGCGCGAGGCGCTCGCCGCCGCGGGCTACGCGGTCGACGTGGCCGACAACGGCAGGGATGCGCATTTCCTCGGCAGCGAGGAGCCCTACGACGCGGTCGTGCTCGACCTCGGCCTGCCGCTGCTCGACGGCCTCAGCGTGCTGCGCCGCTGGCGCGCGGACGGCCGCACGATGCCGGTGCTGATCCTCACCGCGCGCGACGCCTGGCACGAGAAGGTCGCCGGCATCGATGCCGGCGCCGACGACTACCTGGCCAAGCCGTTCCACATGGAAGAGCTGCTCGCGCGCCTGCGCGCGCTGATCCGCCGCGCCGCCGGCCGCTCGAGCGCCGAGATCGCCTGCGGCCCGGTGGTGCTGGATACGCGCAGCGGCAGGGTGACGGTCGACGGCAAGGCGCTGTCGCTGACCGCCCACGAGTTCCGCGTGCTCTCGTACCTGATGCACCGCCGCGGCGAGATCGTCTCGCGCAGCGCGCTCACCGAGCACATCTACGCGCAGGATTTCGATCGCGACTCCAACACGATCGAAGTCTTCGTCGCCCGGCTGCGCCGCAAGCTGCCGCCCGGCTTCATCGAAACCGTGCGCGGTCTCGGCTACCGGCTGGCCTGCCCCGAATGAGACACCCTGCGTCGCCCCCCCGCGACGGCGATGAGGGACCGAACGCGGGGTCGCGACTGCCCGGCGGCTGGCGCGGTTCGCTGCGCCTGCGCCTCCTGGCCGGCACGCTGGCGTGGATCGTCGTCACGCTCGCGATCGCCGGCTGGGGCCTCGCCGGGCTGTTCGGCCAGCACCTGTCGCGCCAGTTCCATGCCGAGCTGTCCATGCATCTGGACCAGCTCACCGCCGTGCTGGCGTTCGACGCCGCCGACAAGCCCGCACTGACCGGCCAGCTCTCCGACCCACGCCTGCGCCGCCCGTACGGCGGCCTCTACTGGCAGGTCGACCGCGTCGCCAATGACATCGCCACGAACGCGGATCGTGCGCTGCTTCGTTCCCGATCACTGTGGGATGCGGCGCTCGAGGTGCCAGCCGACGCGCCGGCCGACGGCGAACTGCACGATCACCGCATCGACGGCCCCGACGGCAAGCCGTTGCGCGTGCTCGAGCGCGTGATCCGGCCGGCCGAATACCCCGGACAGGCGTGGCGGCTCATCGTCGCCGCAGACGAGTCGCTGCTGGCCGAACCGCTGGGCCGCTTCAACAACCAGCTGCTGCTGGCGCTCGGCGTGCTGGCGGCAGGCCTGTGCGCCGCCGCCGTGGCGCAGGTGCTGCTCGGCCTGAAGCCGCTCGCACGCCTGCAGCGCGAGCTGGCGCGCATGCGCGAAGGCGAGGTCCGCACGATCGCCGGCCGTTTCCCGTCGGAGATCCAGCCGCTGGTCGACGACTTCAACGGCGTGCTGGCCCGCAACGCGGAGATCGTCGCGCGCGCACGCACCCAGGCCGGCAACCTCGCGCACGCGGTGAAGACTCCGCTGGCCGTGCTCGCCAATGCGGCGGCGCAGGACCACACCGCGCTCGCACGGCTGGTGAGCGAACAGGTCGCCGTGGCCCGTACGCAGGTCGACCACCACCTCGCACGCGCGCGCGCCGCCGCGGCGACGGCGCTGCCGGGCCTGCGCACGCCACTCGAACCGGTGCTGGCCGGCCTGCTGCGCGTGATGCAGCGGGTGCACGCCGAACGCGGGCTGGCGCTCGCGCCCGTGCGCTGTCCCCCGGATGCCGTCTTTCGCGGTGAAGAGCAGGACCTGCAGGAGATGATCGGCAACCTGCTCGACAACGCCTGCAAGTGGGCGCGCTCCAGGGTAGAGGTGCAGGTGGAAAGGGCGGGCGATGCGCTGCTGGTCACCATCGACGACGATGGTCCCGGCCTTCCCGCGCCCGCACGCGAAACGGTGTTCGACCGCGGCGTGCGCGCCGACGAGCGCACCCCGGGCAGCGGCCTGGGGCTGGCGATCGCGCGCGACCTGGCGCTGCTCTACGGCGGCAGCATCGCGCTGCAGGAGTCGCCGGCCGGCGGCCTGCGGGCCGTGCTGCGCCTGCCGGCCGCGTGATCAGGTCGTTCGCGCAAAACTGCGCAGCCAGGGCTCGATGTGAGCGATGTCGAAGGCTCCGGACTCCAGTATCGACAACATCTCGGCGTGGATCTGCAACGCAGGGCGCTCCAGCCGCCAGCCGTTGATGCGCAGGAAGACGTCGGCGGCCGCGAAGGCGATGCGCTTGTTGCCGTCGACGAAGGGGTGGTTGATGGCCAGGCTCTCCATCAGCGCTGCCGCCTCGGCCACGATGTCCTCGTAGTAACCCGTCTGCGGGCGGAACAGCGCCGCCTCCAGCGCACCGGCGTCGCGCACGCCCGTTGCGCCGCCGTAGCGCTGCATCGACACCGCGTGCAGACCAAGAACGTCGGCCACCGTCAGGTAGTCGCGCGTCACGCTTACTTCGCCAGCTCGCGGTAGAGCTCGTCGAACTCCTTCATGCTCTCGGCAAATGCCGCCATGACGTGACGGCGCGGTCGGTCCTTCTGATGGCGGTCGATGTAGTCCCGCAAGGCCTCGTCGAGCACGGCCTGGAACTGCCGCCCCTGCGATTCCGCGATCCGGCGCAGCGCCGCCAGCACTTCCGGCGCGGCCTGGGAAGAGAACTTTTCGCGGACTGCAGTGCCCATACCCGGTGTCATCAAGATTTGTCAAGTTTTGTCATGATAACGCGTGAGTGCCCTTCGGCCAAGGCCAACGCGGGGCGAGCTACGATGACGCACGGGTGACGTGAGGACCATGCAAGGGAACCGGAGCACAGACGAACCGGCGAACGAGCAGGCGGCATCGAAGCGCATGACGGTGACGCAGAGGGCGCAACCGGCGCCCGCCCCGACGCGGATATCGGGCCCGGCAGCGTGCGAGGGTGAGTCCAGGGACGCGTGACCATCGTGACGGCTTCCGTCATGGCCGCGCGTGCGATTTGCCGCGAGCAGACTCCCGAGGATCTCGTTGGCCCGCTGCCTTTCTCGCATCCGAGGATAGCCGCTTCATGACCGGCCAGGCGATCGTCGTCGACGGTGGTGTGGTCACCCATTGATACCGGTTCGCGTGCGTACCGAACGATTCGCTTCAGCTCCCTCTGTGCGACGAACGGCTGCTCTCGATCAGCGCGTTCAAGGCATCGGTCACGGTAAAGATGCCGAGGAACTCGTCATCGTCATCGATGACGATGACGCTGCCGATCTTTCGGTCGGACATGGTGAGCGCCACTTCGTCGAGCGGCGTTCGAGCCTTCACGCTCACAGGATCGATGGCCATGATGTCTGCTGCCCGTACCTGAAACTGGTGCTCTGCGCTCAGCCCGCGAGCAAGACGCAGGTCACGGTCGCTGATCAGCCCCACGACCACACCAGCGCGGACAACGGGCAGGTGGCGAACGCCGTGCTCCGACATCAGTTGCCGGAGCTCGTCCATCGACATGTCTTCGGTCGCCGTGACCAGGTTGAAGGTCGTGAACTCCTCGACTGGCAGATTCGGTTTCATGACGGCATTCCCTGCGACGCGTTCTCCAGCATAAGCCGACCCGGTCTTTGCGATTATGTACCAGGGCATCAAGTCGCGCGCCCCGGGGGCGGCACTGGGCTGCGATCGACAGGGTGCCCCTATCGCCAGATGCGCCGCACGCCGTACCTCCGGAACACCGGATCGGCAGTGACGATCGGCACGGCCTCCTCGAGCGCCTGTGCGACCAACATGCGGTCGAAGGGATCGCCATGATGCTTTTCGAGCGTCTCGATCCGGCCGACGTGCGCGATTCCGATGTCGAGCATCCTGAAGCCGTTGGCCGCCACGTGCTCGACGATGTACCGCCTGACCGGCACCGTGAGCTTCAGCTTGCCCACAGCGACCTTGATCGCGATTTCCCACGCGCTCGCCATGCTGAGCAGGCAGTCGGTATCCGGGTCGGCGATCGCGGCGCGGGCCCTCGCGGGCAGCGAACGGTCGCCCTCGACCCACCACAGGAACGCGTGGGTGTCGAGCAGGATCCGCCTCACGTGTAGTCCCGGAATTCCTCCGGCGTCGCGTCGAAATCGGGCGCCATGTAGACGATCTGCCCCTTGCCCGAGCCGGGCACGCGCGGCCGCACCGGGCGATCGAGCGGCACGAGCTTGAGCACCGACTTGTTGTCCCTGGCGATGATGACCTCTTCGCCCATCATGGCCTTCTGGACCAGCTCGGAGAAGCGGCTCTTCGCCTCGGCGATGTTGAACTTCGACATGGATCGATCCGTTGCGGCAGGGCCTTCGACAGGCCCTCTTGGGTTGGTCATTCTACATGACCAACCAAGGTGTCGCAACGCTGGGGCGCATCGCGGCGACACACGGACCCCATGATCCGTCAACCCGTGCCTGCCGGGAGATCACGCCATGAGCCCCGCACGCCTTGCGACGAAGGTATCGGTGATGACCGCTTCGCCCTTCCTCACGGCGCCGCGAGCGCGGCCCGCACGAGCGCGTGGCGCGAGGCGGCGAACGCGGCAGGACTCCAGCCGCACTCGACCACCAGCACCCGCCATGCCGAGGGCGCGACGAGACCGAGGCACAGATCGGCCAGTCGGACCGGATCCTTGCCCGGCTCCAGCGCCGAAGCCGCCGCCATCCGCCCGAGGATCAGCTCGAAGCCGCGCCGCAGTCCGCGGTCGAAGAAGCGGTCGTTCCACGCCATGGCGGCGTCCCGGTCGGTGAGCGAGCCGGCTTCCAGCTGGATGGCGACCGGATAGACCTCGGGCAGGTAGTCCACCCAGACATCGACGAACGCGAGCAGCGTCGAGAGGTCGGTGCCGGTGCCGTTGGCCAGCGCGATCAGGCGCGCCAGATGGCTCCCCGTGGTGTCCTTGTGGCGGACCATCGCCACCAGCAGTCCGGCCCGGTTGCCGAAGGCATAGAAGACGGTCTGCCGCGACACCCCCGCTGCGGCGGCGATCTCCGCCATTCCTGCGTCCAGTCGCCCCGGCTGGGCCATCAACGCCCACGCCGCATCGAGGACGGCGGCGCGGGTTTCCTCGCTGATCTTCTTTTTCATTTTACGTACGTTAACTCATGTGCTATTTTACGTCCGTAAACCTTGTTCGGGGAGAACACCATGGGCTTCGATCTCGCCGTATCGGCGCATGTCCTCGTGGGGTCGATGGCGCTGCTGCTGTACTGGATACCGCTTCTGGCAGTGAAGGGCAGCGCGCCCCACAAGGCGGCCGGCCGCTTCTTCTTCGCAATGCTCGTCGTGGTGGCGGCATCGGTCGGGCCCATGCTGTTCCTGCGCCCCGGTGCGTTCGATCCGGGCTACGTGGTCCAGTTCGCGTATCTCGCACTCTGCCTCATCACGGTGGGGACGATCGGCTGGACGGCCATTCGCTGGAAGTCCGCTCCGGAGCGGTTCCGGGGGCGACACTTCCGGATGCTCGGGCCCTCGATCTTCGCTCTCGGCGTCATCGTGCTCGCCGCGGGGCTCGCCAAAGGTGACCCGCTGCCCGTCGTGCTGTCGTGGGTGGGACTGGCGTACGGCGGGGCGATGATGCGCTTCGCGTGGATGCGCGCGCCGCTGCATCCGGCCTGGTGGCTTAACTGGCATCTGAACGCGACGTGCGGGCTGTTCAGCGCCGTGCACGGCACGTTCCTGTTCGTGATCTGGCGCTGGGCCGTGGATCCGCACGCCGGCCGGGAAACGGCTGCCGCATTCCAGTTGGCCGTGCTGGTCGCGGCCATCGCGTTGCGGCTATGGTTCGGTCACGCGCGACGGGTGCCGCTGCGCTTCTCGAAGCGCGGCGTCGAGCCCCTGCGCATGCCTGCGCGCGGCTGAGCCGGCTGCCCGACCCGGCACCGCCGGCGCTCTTCGCCCGCGCGCTCACATCCGGAAGATCTTCCCCGGATTCATGATGTCGTCCGGATCGAGCGCGCGCTTGATCCGGCGCATCAGGTCGAGCGCGTCGTCGCCCGCCTCCTCTTCGGTGCAGGTGCCGTCCATCGACAGCGCCAGGCGCACGATCGCGTCGTTCAGGCGTTCGGCCTCGGCCATCTCCTGCTCGTCGTTCGGGTCGACGACCAGCACCGCGTGGAAGTTGCCGTCGCCGACATGGCCGACGATCATGGTCGGGAACTTCGCGCTGTCGAGGATGCGCCGCGCGCCGGTGATCGAATCGCTCAGCCGCGAGATCGGCACGCAGGTGTCGGTGGAGACCGCGCGGCTGCCCGGGCGCACCTGCAGGGACGCGAAGTAGGCGTTGTGGCGCGCGGTCCACAGCCGCGTGCGGTCCTCGGGGTGCGTGGCCCAGTCGAAGTCCCGGGCGCCGTGCTCGCGCGTGATCTGCTGCGCGATCTCGGCCTGTTCCTTCACCGACGATTCGCTGCCGTGGAACTCGAAGAACAGCGTCGGCGCCTCGCGCAGCGTGGTATGGCTGTACGCGTTGATCGCGCGGATCGAGTGCTCGCAGACGTATTCGCAGCGCGCCACCGGCACGCCGAGCTGGATGATCTGGATCACCGCGTCGATCGCCTGCGCCAGGCTCGGGAAGCTGACCACCGCCGCCGAGATCGCCTCGGGCAGCGGATACAGCCGCACCGTCACTTCGGTGATCACGCCGAGCGTGCCCTCGGAGCCGACATACAGGCGCGTGAGGTCGTAGCCCGCCGACGACTTCTTCGCGCGGCGCGCGGTGCGCACCACCTTGCCCTCGGCGGTGACCACGGTGAGCCCGAGCACGTTCTCCTTCATCGTGCCGTAGCGCACCGCATTGGTGCCCGACGCGCGCGTGGCCGCCATGCCGCCGAGGCTGGCGTCGGCGCCCGGGTCGATCGGGAAGAACAGGCCGGTCGACTTCAGCTCGTCGTTCAACTGCTTGCGCGTCACGCCCGCCTGCACGGTAACGGTGAGGTCCTCGGCGTTCACCGCGAGCACGCGCTTCATCTGCGACACGTCGATCGACACGCCGCCCTGCACCGCGAGCAGGTGGCCTTCGAGCGACGAACCGGCGCCGTACGGGATTACCGGCACCCCGTGCGCACGGCACAGGGCGACCGTCTCGGCGACGTCCTCGGTGGCGTGCGCGAACACCACCGCATCGGGCGGCGTGACCGGGAACGGCGATTCGTCGCGGCCGTGATGCTCGCGCACCGCGTGCGCGGTGCTGAAGCGCTCGCCGAAGCGCGTGCGCAGCGCGGTGAGAAGCGCCTCGGGAACCGGGCGCTTCAGCGCTTCGGGGAATGCTCGCGGGTGGTTCATCGACGGCTCCTCCTCTGCCGCGATTGTAGTCTCGTGGAGCCGACGGCATCCGGCGAAACAGGGGGGTGAGCTTCAGGCGCCTCGCCGCAGCAGGTCGCCCTGCACCACGTGCCAGGCATCCTCCACCCAGTCGCACAACACCATGCGTGTCTCGCGCGGATCGATGATGTCGAGCACGCCGAACCGTTCCGCGGTGCGAAAGGGTGAAGTCATTTCCAGGTAGTGCGCCTCGAGTTCGGCGCGCCGCGCTGCCGGATCGGGCGCGGTTTCGATCTCGGCCTTGTGCGCCGCCATCACGCCGCCCTCGATCGGAATCGAGCCCCAACGCGCGGACGGCCATGCGAAGCGGTGGTTCAGCCGGTCGCCCCCCTTCGGGCCGTGCAGCGCGCCCGCCATCCCGAAACAGCGCCGGATCAGTATCGAGATCCACGGCGACCGGCACTCGCTCAGTGCCTCACCGACACGGATCGCGCCCAGCAGCGTGCCGGACGTCTCTGACTCGAGGCCCGTGGCATTGCCCGGCTGATCGACGAAGTTGACCACCGGCAGTCCGAACAGGCTGCACAGCCTGACGTGGCGCTCCATCTTGTGCGCGGCCTGCAGCGTCATCGCCCCGCCTTGTACCTTCGGATCGTTGGCAATCACGCCGACCGGAACGCCGTCGAGCCGGGCGAGCAGCGTCAGCACCGACCCGCCCTGCCAGCGTCCGATCTCGAAGAGCGAGTCGCGGTCGAACACCGCGGCGAGGATGCGGCGCGGGTCGTAGAGCTTGCGGCGATCGTGGGGAATCGCGTCCTTCAACCAGTCTTCGACGCGACCGGGATCGTCGCCGCAGCGCGCCAGCGGGGCCGGTTCGAAGACGCTACGCGGCAGATACGAGAGGAAGCGCCGCACCTGCGTCAGCGCGTCGGCTTCGTCGGTCGCCTCGTTGTGGACCAGCGCGCTCCTGCGATGCACGCGATGGCCGCCGAGATCGTTCTTGTCCACCTCCACGCCGTAGGCCTGTCGCACGACATGGGGTCCTGCGGCCATGACCTGTGCCTGGTCGCGCACCATCACCGAGAAGTGCGAGGACAGGACCTTGATCGCGCCCTGGCCCGCGCACGCGCCCAGCGCGACGCCGACGACCGGCACGGTCTTCAGCAGCTCGTTGACGGGCCAGGTCGTGTACTCGGGAATCTTGCTGCCGCCGATCTCCATCAGCAGCTTGACGCTGCCGCCGGCCGAATCGACCAGACGGACCAACGGCATGCGCAACTGGCAGGCCAGGCGCTCGATGTAGATCCACTTGTCGGCGATCGTGCCTTCCGAACTTCCGGCCCTGATCGTGGCGTCGTCGACATGAAGTGCGACCTTGCGCCCGTCGATCCGGGCGGTCCCGATGATGGCATTGGTCGGTTCGAGCCGCGTGAGCCTGCCTTTCTCGTCATGGTGGCTCTTGCCGGCGAGCGCCCCCATCTCATGGAAACTGCCGGGGTCGCAGACGGCGGCGATGCGCTCGCGGGCGTTCATGCGCCCGCTGTCGCGGAACCTGGCGAGCGCTTCGGCGCCTCCCATCGCACGGGCGCCATCGCGTCGCCTCTGAAGCTCCGACAACTCCGCGGCCCACTCGCCGGTGGCCGCAAGCGCGGCATCCCGGTAGCCGCTCACCGGCTTGCTCCGAGGTTCAACTCCCTGGCCAGCTCGCTGCTGGCCCTCCATTCGGACTGCAGGTATCGGTGGGAGTCCACGTAGCCGCGGAAGATGGGCTTGTTGCCCGAGCGCTCGACCAGTGCGATCCAGGACGGATCCCTGGAAACGCGCAGAAGGGCGGCTTCCCAGAAACGGATCTGCTCGGCGTCCACGCCCGGCGGCAGCATGACCCCGTTGTAGCTGACGTAATCGGCGGCCACACCTTGTTGCCGCCAGGTCTTGACCCTCGCGAGCGGCCCGGTACCCGGCTCGGGTGCCGCGCTGGCGAGAATCCGCAACTTGCCGCTGGCCACGTGGGGCAGGATCACCGGCGCCGTCGCCGACACCACCTCGACATGCCCGCCAAGCAGCGCCATCACGGAGTCGCCGGAGCTGCGGAATGGCACGACCGTCATCCTGTCGATCGCGATACCCGCGGCCTTGAGCGGCTTGGCGATCGCCATGTGCGTATTCTGGCCGAGCGCCGGCGCCACCGCCACGCGCAGCTTGCCGGGATCGGTTCGCAACGCGGCCACCAGGTCTGCCGCATCGTCGAGCGATGATTCCGCACGCACGGCGACCAGCGAAGTCTCTTCGACCATCATCGCCACCGGAACGAAGGTGCGGGGATCGGACCTGATCAGTCCGGTCACGGCGCCGGCGATCGCACCGGTGTGGAACGTGCCAAGGTAATGCGCGTTCCCCGACCTGGCCTCGAGCTCCTGCATCGCGATCGCACCCCCCGCCCCCGGTTTGTTGTACGCGAGCACCAGTTGCCCGTTCGTAAGCTGCAACGACTCCAGCGACTTCTGGATGCCCCGGGCGTAGAGATCCACGGTCCCCCCGGGAGCCACGCCAATGACGTAGTTGATGCGCTCGCCTGGGCGCCACTGCGCGAGCGCAGGGTCCGCACCGATGACGAGAAGAGCCAGAACGAAACCGGCCAGCGACGTGGAGAGGGAGTTCTTCATGTCCGATGGTCTCCTCGCAAAGGGTTGCGGCGTCAGGCAGAGGCAGGTGCCTGAGATGCTCGACGCGATGATTGGACCAGTCTTGAATCCATATTGTCAACAATCTTAATGTCATCTATTATCACAAAGACTTGAACCCGGATCGGAGAGCGTCATATGGCAGGCCTCGTCGTGAAGTCCGAAGTCGCCGGCACCGTGTGGAAGCTCGAGGTCGCCGCCGGCGCTGCGGTGGTCGAAGGCCAGTCGTTGGTGATCGTGGAGAGCATGAAGATGGAGATCCCGGTCGTAGCGCCCCGCGCGGGAGCCGTTGTGCGCCTGCTCGTCGTCGAAGGCGACGCCGTGGCAGAGGGCCAGGACGTCGTGGTGCTGGCGTGATCGCCGGACGGCTCATCTCCTGGGCCGCGGCACAGCATGGCGAGCGGACATCGCTCGTGTTTCGCGAGCGCACCTACAGCCACGCCGAAGTGGAGGCACGCAGCAACCGCTTCGCCAACGCACTGACGGCGCTCGGTCTGAAGCCCGGCGAACGCCTGGCGGTCGTGCTGGAGAATTCGGTGGAGAGCGTCGACAGCGTTTTCGGCGCGGAGAAGGCGGCACTGACCTATGTCGCATTGAACGCGCGCCACACTCCGGCCGAGCATCTGCAGATCCTGGAGGACGCACAGGCCAGCGCGGTCCTGGTCGGGCCGAGGTTCGGCGGGCTGGCCGACGAGTTCGCGACCCGGCGTGCAGGCGGCCTGCCGCATCTTCGCCTGGTGCTCGGCTACGACCCCGGCGGATCGCAGACAGTCGACATGGCGCGCGCTTGCGAGGCCGCTGACGAGACGCCGCCGGCGATCGAAATCGGCCCCGATCATGTCGTACGCATCGCTTACACCTCGGGCACCACCGGACGACCGAAGGGAGTCACCTACACGCTGGAACGGTCGCTGGCACGGCTGGACAACCACTTCCTCGCGATGGAGTACGGCCTGTCGGTCGACGATGCGATGCTGCACGTCGGACCACTCACGCACGCGGCCGGCGTCTACCTGGTTCCGTGCTTTCTCCGAGGCGCGCGAAACATCGTGCAGGACCGTTTCGACCCGGCCGCCGTGCTGGCGGCGATCTCACACCATCGCGTCAGCCATCTAATGCTCGTTCCCACGATGATGAGCCGCCTGGTCGAGGCGTTGGAGGATGGAACGGCGTGTGACCTGTCGACGCTCAAGCGGGTCCATTACGGCACGGCGCCGACGTCAGTCGCACTGATCCGCCGTGCCCAGCGTGCCTTCGGGCCAATCCTGCGACAACAGTACGGAATGACCGAGGCGGTGCAGCCCCTGACCGTCCTTTACCCGCACGAGCATATCGGCGACAGCGATGACGGCGCCGATGAACCCATCGGCTCCTGTGGCCGCCCCACCTGCAACGTGCGCATCAGCGTGCGCGACGCAGAGGGCCGCGAAGCGGCGACCGGCGAGGTCGGCGAGATAGCGATCGCGCATGAGGGCATCGGCAAGGTCACGTTCTGGCGGCGACCCGACCTGGCGGCCGAGTCCGTGCGCGATGGCTGGTTCTACAGTGGCGACCTGGGACGCTTCGACGCGCAGGGGTTCCTGCACGTCGTCGGTCGCAACAAGGACATGATCATCTCGGGCGGCTTCAACGTCTATGCGCGCGAAGTCGAGGATGCGCTGTCGAGTCATCCGGCGGTGCTCGACGCGGCGGCGATCGGCCTGCCTGACGCGCAATGGGGCGAGATCGTGGCTGCGGTCGTCGTCCTGCGCAACGGCGCGGCAGCGACCGCGGAGTCACTGGCCGAGCACTGCGCAGGACGCATCGCCGGCTACAAGAAGCCGCGCCGCATCGCGTTCGTCGCGGAGCTGCCGCGCAACCAGTCGGGCAAGGTGATGAAGCAGAACCTGCGCGCCCTGTTCGCGAGCGCCTGACTCCCACGGCGATCGTTCAACGCCCGCCCGCCGCGCCTTGCGCCGCCTGCTCGAGCAGCCGCGCGGCTTCGTCGCCCGACTCCCGGCTGCTCTGGCGGCTGAGTTCGAGCAGGCGTTCGACGTCGCCTCGCTCGAGCGACTTCTGCGACTGGCGCCACAATTTCGCCGAACGGCGGCGACGTTCGACCGAAGCCAGGCCGAGCTTGCTGTAGCGCAGTGTCTGCAGCGACAGCGCCCGGATCAGCCGGTATAACCGCTCGTTACCGGCGAATCGTGCCGTGATCATGATCAGCCGGTAGATCGTTTCGGCATAGCCGTCGCCCGCGCCCGGCAGTTCGGCGAGCGCCTCGAGCCGGGTCACACCCGCCCGCAGGACCGCCAGCAGTTCGGGCGGGCGGGCGGTCCCCACCTTGCGCACGACGATGTCGAAGAGCCCGGCGCGGATCTCGAACAGTTCACGCAGTTCGCGCGCCGTGAGTTGCGTGACCACCGCGCCGCGCCGCGGGAGTACGGTGGCCAGACCCTCGCGCTCCAGGATGCGAATGGCTTCACGCACGGGGCCGCGGCTGACCTTGAATTCATCGGCGAGTTCCTGCTCGGCGATGCGCTGTCCCGGTGCCAGTCCGCCGGCGATGATCCTGTCGCCGACCTTCGCCGCGATCTGCTCGGGCACGGTCAGCGTCGGGTCCGACACGTCTCCGAACAGCCGGAACTCGACGGCACTCTCCCACCTGGCAAAGACCTCGGGGTCCGGTTCGCTGACGCTCATCGTCTGGAAAGTCTGCGACAGGATTGTCGACAATCGCCCGCCAGTGTATTCGGTAGCGCTCCGCCCGGGAAGCGCCACGATCGGCGACGTCGACGAGGCGCTGCGCCCGCACCTCGACCAATCAGCGCGGCGCGAGCCTCAATGTCACGCGCTCGACGCTCTTCTCGAAGAAATGGTATCCCGAACCGCCCTCGGCGAGGACGTCGAGCAGCGCGTCGGGCTGCGCGACCCGCGTCCCGCCGAGCACCGTGACGCCGCGCGCCGCATACGACGGCGGATACAGCGTGGCGGTCGGACCGACCACGGCCGCTTCGGCGCCCGGCCGCAGCAGGTGCAGCAGGCCGTCCAGCGAACCATTGACCAGCGCGGTGCCGGTGGTGATCAGCACGTCGGCGCGCGGCACCACTTCCGGCGCGCGCTCGGCCGGCACGAAGTACGGCATTTCGTCCGCCTTGAGCGTGGCCGGGTCGAGCTCGAGCACGTCGAACGGCTGCCCGCGCCTGCGCAGCTCGCGCATGTAGGGCGGAAACGCGCCCACCAGCGCCACCCGCGCGCCCGGCGCGATGGCCAGCGCGTCGAACGCGTCGCCGTCGAGCGTCTCGACCGCACCGGGCAGCTCTCCGCGCTGCCACAGCGTCTCGGCCAGCGCATTCAGCGTGGCCAGCGCGAGCGCCCGGCGCAGGTCCAGCGGCCGGTGCAGATCCTCGAGCACGTCGCGCACCGGTCTGCCGGCGATCCTGCCCGGCGTGGGCATCGCGCGCGCCGAACTGGGGCAGCAGACGGCTTCCGGCACGCTGCGGATCGGCGTGGCGCACAGGCCGCCGGCGCCGTTGTCGAGCTTCACGCCGGTGAAGAAGATGCCGAGCACCGCCCGCTCGATGCGCAGCGCGTCGGCGCGCGGACCGAGCCGCGCGAGCAGATCGCGTTCCAGTTCCGCCAGCAGCGGCGGTCGCGCGGCCGCTTCGTGCTCCGGTGCGGCGGCCGTGTCGCCGCGCGCTTTCGTCGATGCCTCGGTGTCGATGCTCATGATCCGTTCCTGTGAGGGGCCGGCGCGTGATGCGGGTCGGCGCGCGCGCCGTGCGCCAACGGGGCTGCCGCGTCCCGTCCGTGGTCGCACAGCGTACGGCATACGGCGCACCGCGCGCCGCGAAACCGTACCCGCCGACGTCGGTACTGCCGGGGACGGTACACTCGGCGCATTCTCCCCGATGGAGCCCGCAATGGGATATCGACTCTCGAAGATCGCCACCCGTACCGGCGACGACGGTACCACCGGCCTGGGCGACGGCAGCCGCACCAGCAAGGACGGCGCGCGGATCGCGGCCATCGGCGACGTCGACGAGCTGAATTCGACGATCGGGCTGCTGCAGACCGAGGCACTGCCCGACGCGGTGCATGCCGCGCTCACCGACATCCAGCACGACCTGTTCGACCTCGGCGGCGAGCTGTCGATCCCGGGTTTCGAGAACCTGTCCGATGCGCGCGTCGCACGCCTAGACGAGCTGCTCGAGCACTACAACGCCGACCTGCCGCGCCTGCAGGAGTTCATCCTTCCCGGCGGCGCACGCGCCGCGGCGCTCGCGCACGTGGCGCGCACCGTCTGCCGGCGCGCCGAGCGCTCGATCGTGGCGCTGGGCCGCGCCGAGGCGGTCAGGCCGACCTGCCGGCAGTACGTGAACCGGCTCTCCGACCTGCTGTTCGTGCTCGCGCGCGTGCTCAACCGGCACGCGGGCGGCAGCGACGTGCTGTGGGAGAAGGGGCGCACAAGCTAGCCCGCGCATTTCAAACTCACGACCGGCCCGGGTACGCCGCCTTTCCGGCCGCGGACCGGGCGAAGGCGCTACCCGCCAACGACGTTCCCTGACACCGGGCTGACGCGCGCGATCGCGTTATTTCGCGCCATTTCGCGTCATCGCTCGTGCGGCCAGAACGCGCGGCGAGGATGCCGACACCGTAACGCTCTCCCGACACTGGCAAGCCGACCGTCCGCGGCAGAAGCAAGGCTCGTCTCGCCGCAAGCAAGCGCAGGGCTGCGAGTCCCCACACTGCCTCGCGAAACTCCGGAATTCCTAAATCTTTCGCCCCGACTACTAAGCGGGCGATCGCCAGAACCCTTCTTATTGGAAGGGGCAGGATGCACACGAGGCGCGGCCGGCAGGTCGACCTGCAGCCCGGGTGCGATGGGAACCGGAGTGCAGCCCCGACGAGGGCACTGCAAACAGGCGAAAAGGAGACCGAATGACGCCGGCAGGCGATTCGATACCGGCTGCAGAGGGGTCCGGGCGCAAGATCCGATGGGGTGTCGCGATCGATCTGAAGCGATGCGTCGGGTGCCAAAGCTGTACCGTCACCTGCAAGACGGAGAACGGCACGCCTCCCGGCGTGTTCTGGACGCGAGTGATCGCCAGGGAAGTCGGCAGATACCCGCTCGCGGCCACCGTCTTCATGCCGATGCGTTGCAATCACTGCAGCGACGCCCCATGCGTGCCCGTCTGTCCGACCGGCGCCACCTATGTGCGCCGGCAGGACAACCTCGTGCTGGTCGACCAGGGCAAGTGCGTCGGATGCCACGCCTGCGTCGTCGCGTGTCCTTACGACGCGCGAGCCATCCCGGAGGATTCCCGCGGGTACTACGGCACGACCAGGACGCCCTTCGAAAAGGTCGCTTACGAGAGGCGACCGCCGGGCGTGGTGCAGAAGTGCACCCTGTGCGTGCATCGACTGGACAAAGGCCTGCGCCCGGCCTGCATCGAGAGCTGTCCCACCGAAGCGCTGATCTTCGGCGATCTGAATGATCCCGAGAGTGCGGTCTCGAAGATCGTCGCCCGTCGGCCGAGTTTCCAGCCGCACGCGGAACTCGGCACTGACCCGAACGTCTACTACCTGACCTGATCGACGGGAACAAGCCATGGCGCGGGACTTCAACGCCGAGATGCGGTGTCAAAGCGAGTGGGGCTGGCTGCTCGCGATCTGGCTGTTCCTCAGCGGTACCGCCAGCGGGCTTTTCCTGATGTACCGGCTCGCGGACCTGCCTGAGTTCTTCGGCATGACCGCCGTCGGAATGCTGTGCGTCGGAGGCGCAGTGCTCCTTCTGGAGCAGGGCTCGCCGATGCGTTCCTGGCGCGCCGTATCCGGCATCAGGACATCCTGGCTCAGCAGGGGAACCGTGTTCGTCATCGGCCTTCTGGCCTTCGCGACGCTCTCGCTCGCAGCGAAGCGGTTGCCCGCTGCGCCATGGACCGGCGAACTGGCGGGATCCTTCGGCTGGCTCGCGGCCCTGTGCGCGCTGCTGGTGATGCTGTACCCGGGTTTCTTCCTCGCGAACCACCGGTCGGTTCCCTTCTGGCGTACGCCGATGCTGCCGATCGTCTTCGTCATCTCCGCGATCGTCGGCGCGAGCGCGGTGGTGCTGATCGCCTCGGGCGCCGCGAACGACGGACGCGGCGCCTACCGCACGTTCGCCGGCGGATCGATCGCGGCGACACTGGTCGTGCTCTGCGTCTATCTGGTCGCGATGTCGCAGCTCAAGGGTGCAGCCGGCGAGTCCGTCAGGCTTCTGAATCGTGCACCGCTGGCCTGGTTCTTCTGGGGAGGCGTCGTCGTGCTCGGATCGGCCCTTCCGCTGGCGCTGCTGTGGTCGCAGCCCGCTGCTCCACGGGTCGCCGGGGTTTGCATGCTCGGTGGCTGCCTGCTGCTTCGCTACTGCGTGCTCGAGGCCGGCGTGCTGGTTCCCGCACCGCTCGCGGCGGCGCCATTCGACTTCATCAGGCTGACCCGAACCAACATCGAAGACCTTGCACGCGAGTACGGACAGGCGTCGGCGGAGACTTCCCGCAATGAGAGGTGAGACATGACAACGGTAGCGACGGGCACGATGGCCGCACCTGCGATACAGCCATCGATGACGGCGAAGGTGACTTTCATGGGCGAACTCCCGTCGCTGCTGGGCAAGCGCGAACACCTCGTCTCCTTGCCTCGGGAAGCGACGGTCGCCGATCTCATGACGTCGCTCGTCGGGGCATTCGGTCAGGTGTTCGAGGACCGCGTCTTCTGCAGCCCCGGAAAGCTCAACCATACGGTGCTCGTCTTCGTGGACGGCCAGAACCTCGGACGCCGCAATCTGCTGCAGACACGGCTGGGCGAGGGCCCGGTGGATGTCATGTTGCTGCCCATGTTCGCGGGCGGGTGATCGTGGAAGCGACCAGGTCAAGAGTGGTCAAGACTTCGTGCGGCCAGTGCTACATCGGCTGCGCCATCGAGGTCACGGTCGACGATGGAGTGGTGACGAACATCTCGGGGAACCCGGACAGTCCGCAGAACCGCGGGAAGATGTGCGCCAAGGGCAAGGCCGGGATCATGAACCTCTACAACCCGAACCGGGTGAAGGTGCCCCTGAAGCGCACCAATCCCTCGAAGGGCATCGATGTCGACCCCGGATGGGTCGAGATCACGTGGGAGGAGGCGATCGACACGATCGTCTCGCAGCTCGAGCGCATCCGCGACACGCCGAAGAAGCTGCTGATTCACTCCTGGGAGGTCATGGGCGACAACCTGTTCTGGCTCACCTCGTTCGGCAGCGCCTTCGGCGCCTACCTGACCGCAGTCGTCGCATCGCCCGACTGCGGGAAAGTGGTCCATCCGGTCGAGTACTTCTCCGGCGGCGGATTCCATCAGCAGCCCGATCTCCACTACGCGAACTACTGCATTCTCATCGGCACGCAGCTCGGCATCGCGTCGCGCTCCAGCTTCAACCACCTCCTGCTCGACATGGCCAATGCCCGCGAGCGAGGCATGAAGCTGGTGGTCGTCGACCCCGTGGGCGGTCACGCCGGCAGCAAGGCCAACGAGTGGGTCCCGATCCGGCCCGGCACCGACAGCGCCTGGGGCCTGAGCATGCTGCACGTGCTGTTGAACGAGCTCGGCATCTACGATCGCGACTTTCTCGCGAACAAGACGAACTCTCCCTATCTCGTGGGCCCGGATGGACACTACCTCCGGGACAAGGCGAGCGGGCAACCCCTCGTGCACGACCTCGACGACGGCGCGACGAAGGCTCATGACGATCCGGGCCTGAAGCGCCCGGCAATCACCGGGACGTACGAGGTCGACGGCACGGCGGGCCGGACGGCGTTCGATCTGCTGCGCGAGCACGTGGCGAAGTACCCTCCGGAAGCCACCGAGAAGATCACCACGATCCCGGCGGCAACCGTGCGGCGCATTGCGCGCGAGTTCGGCGAGGCGGCCCGCATCGGAGAAACCATCGAGATCGATGGCGTCACGCTGCCGTACCGCCCGGTCTGCGTCGACTGGGCCAAGGGAACGCAGGGGCACAAGCACGGTTTCCACAACTGCTGGCCACTGAAGCTGCTGAACATCGTGGTGGGCGCGGTGAACGTGCCCGGCGGCATCCTCAGCACCGGCGCCGCGGGCAAGTATCCCCATCGGTGGTGGCCGGAAAGCGGTACGGACGGCATGCTGGAACACGGCGGACAGATCTTCCCGATGGGTCATCCGAGCTCGTTTCCCGGTCGCGCGCCGGCCCGCCCGCTTCGGGCGGATATCGCGGAGCTGTTCCCGCTCGCTCCGCACTATCACACGCTGCTTCCGATCGTATTCGACGATCCGTCGAAGTTCGGCCTGCAGGGCGACCAGGCCGTCGAAATGATGATGCACTCTCCGAACAACGCCATCATGGGCAACTTCGGCGACGTGCGGCAGGTGGAACGGTTCTACCAATCGCTGAAGTTCATCTTCGGATTCGCAGTCGAGATCAACGAGACAACGCTCTTCGATGACATCGTCCTGCCGTTTCCGAGTTACCTCGAAAGATGGGACTTCATTCCCGGCGTCGGTGCCTACTATCTGGCGCCCTGCGGCCAGGACGACTTCCACTGGCAGATACGCCAGCCGGTGGTCGACTCCCCGCCGGGCGTACGCCAGCCCCAGGAAGTCCTGCAGGAGATCGCGGATCGCCTCGGCATTCTCGACGGCATCTATCGCCTCCTGAATCACACCTTCAGCCTCGGCCGGACGCACTCGCTCGAGACCGGCAAGCGCTATCGCGTGCCGGAGATCATCGACAAGGCAACGCGGTCATGGTTCGGCGAGGATCGCGGACTGGCGTGGTTTCAGGAGCACGGGGTCATCCGCCATCCCCGCAGCGTCGACGAGGCCTACATCGGTGCGAGCCTCGATGCGCGGATTCCCGTCTACCTCGAGCACTTCCTGACCAGGGGCGAACAGCTCAAGGCGATCGTCGACGAGATGAATCTCGATTGGGATCTCTCGGACTTCAAACCCTTCTCCGACTGGATGCCGTGTCCTTCCTACGAGGCAATCCGCAAGGGTGAATACGACCTGATCGCGGTCCACTTCAAGTTCCCGTTCGTCTATGGCAGTTACGGCGCCGAGAACCCGCTGGTGGACGAGATCTGCGAGAAGACGCATGCCTACCGGGTACTGATCAACAGCGCTGTCGCCCGCAGGAAGGGAATCAACCAGGGCGACAGCGTCTGGCTCGAATCGCCGGTCCGGAAGGTGCGGGCCACCGTTCGGGTGACCGAATGCATCCATCCGGAAGTCGTCGGGATCGGCGGGCACTTCGGCCATTGGTCACCGGGCATGCCGATATCACGCGGCAAGGGCGTGAGTTTCAACGCGCTCTGCTGCAGCGATCTGGATCACATCGACAAGATTTCCACGGCACTGGACCAGTGTGTCCAGGTCAAGGTCTACAAGTAGACGATGAGGGGACATTTCCATGAATCCGCGCCGCCTTCTGCTCGCTGTTGCCCTGTCGGTTTCCTGTGGAGCCGCACTGGCCCAATTCCCCCCGGGTGATCGCCCGATTCACCTCATCGTACCGTTCACGCCGGGCAGCGGAACGGATACCGCCGCGCGACTGCTGGCCGAGGAGCTGGCGCCGGTGATCAAGCGGCGGATCGTGGTCGACAACCGTGCCGGCGCGAGCGGAACGATCGGTACGGCTTCCGTGGCCAAATCGCCCCCGGACGGCCTGACCCTCGTCATGATCGGCGGAACCGGCATCGTCTCGGCGCCTTTTGTCTTTCGCAACCTTCCCTACGATCCGGTCAAGGATCTCAAACCCGTCTACTTCGTCGCCAGTTCGCCTCTCGCCCTGTTCGTGGCCGCCGACTCGCCGGCCAGATCGTTTCAGGATCTGATCGACTCCGCGAAGGCGCAACCCGGGAAACTGACTTACGCCGCCCACAACATCACCAACCGGGTCGCGATGGAAGTGATCAAGCAGTCGATGAGCGTCGATGTCATCCATGTTCCGTACAAGAGCATGCCCCAGGCGCTCGGCGACGTTGCAACGGGGCGAGTGACGGCGATGTTCAACGACCTGAGCGGCTCGGCGCAGTTCGTCGCTGCCGGAAAGATACGGCCGTTGGCGATCATGCGGCGCGCACGCTCTCCGCGCATCCCCGATGTGCCGACCGTCTACGAGTTCGGGTATCGAGGTCATGAAGTCATCAACTGGACCGGCGTGTTCGCACCCGCCGGCACGCCGCCCGAGATCGTCGAGTTCCTGGCGAACGCGATCCGGTCGATCGCCCAGGAGCCGCGGCTTGTGGAGCGCTTCGAGAACCTCGGCCTGGGGTTGCGCCAAGGGGGAACCCCCGAATCGCTCGAGAACTTCGTGCGGCAGGATATCGATGCAATGGGCAAGGTGATCCGGCACCTGGAAATCGTGCCCGAATGACGCCGCACGGATCCCCGGACGCCCCGGCGAACCTCCGGGACGAGGTCGCGAGCGCAACCGGCAGCCGGGTGTGGCCCGAGGTGCCGGCCTCCGACGTCGGGGAGGCCATCGTCGAGGCGCTGACCCTGGGCGGAATCGATCACCTCTTCTTCACCTCCGGCACGGAGATCGGCTTCTACCAGGAAGCGATCGCCAAGGCCCGCGCGCTCGGTCGCAAGGCGCCGAGGCTGGTCACCGTGACTCATGAGCACGTCGGATTGAACGCGGCTCTGGGATACGCCGCGATAAGCGGCAGACCGGCGGCCACGGCCGTACACGTCGATTCGGGGACTCAGCATTGCGGCGGCGCGATCCACACGGCCTGGCACAGCGGCCTTCCGGTTCTCATGACCGCCGGAGCGGCGCCCTCCAGCTACCCGGGATCGATGCCCGGAGCGCGTGATGGCGGAGGGCACATCTGGATGCAGCAGGCGCGCGACCAGAACGGCATCGTTCGCTGCTACACGAAGTGGGATCATCGACTGGAGCAGCAGGACAACGCCGGGCTGGTCGTGAGTCGCGCACTGCAGGTCGCACGGACCGAACCGTGCGGTCCGGTCTACCTGAGCATCCCGAGGGAAATCCCGCTCCGCCCGGCAAGCGGCGTCCGCTTCCCGCCCGCGGACCAGCTGGCGATTCCACGCCCTCCGGCGCCCGATCCCGACGGTGTTCACGAGATCGCCCGCAGGCTGGTGGCCGCGCGCAATCCGTTCGTGGTGGTTTCCAGATCGGGCCGCGATCCCCAATGCGTTCCCGCGCTGGTCGAGCTTTGCGAACTGCTGGCTGTTCCGGTCGTCGACTCGAATTCGCGCGCCTACCATTGCTTTCCGATGAATCACCCGCTGTACCAGCGGGCGGCAAGCCTGGCCACGGCCGACTTCGTATTGGTGCTCGAGGCCGCGGTCCCGTGGCTGCCGGGCGAGTCCGAACCCCCCGCGCGGGCTTATGTCGCCGTCGTGGGCATCGATCCGATCCAGACACGGATTCCGACCTTCGAATTCACGGCGAACATCCGCCTGATCTCCGACTCCCTGCTCGCGATCCGGGCGATCACGGCAGCAGCTCATGCCCTTCTCTCCGGGACGCAGACCGCGCGGCTGAGGCTGCGCGCCGCGCACTGGAACGAGGCGTCGCGACTGCGCGCGATCGAAGCGCAGCGCCGGGCGCAGGCGGTGTCCCGGAAGATCCCGATCGACCCGCTCTGGCTGTCCGCCGAAATCGGTCGCGTCATCGATGACGACTGCACCATCTTCGACGAGACGATGCCTCAGAACGGCCTGCATGAGTATCTCGGCTGTCCGAGGCCGGGTTCCTATTTCTACAACCCGGGCAGCAGCGGAGGGTGGGCGCCGGGTGCGGCGCTCGGCGCCAAGCTCGCAGCGCCCGACCGGCAGGTGGTGGCCGTCACGGGCGACGGCTTCTACATGTTCGCCGTTCCGAACGCCGCGATCTCCGCGGCGGTGCGGCATCACGCTCCGTTCCTGACGATCGTCTACCAGAACAGGAGTTACTCCACCGGCGTGACCAGGGTCGCGAAGACATACCCGGCTGGCTATGCGATGAAAGCCGGATTCGACGGAGGCTACTTCGATCCGCCGATCGATTTCGCGAAGGAAGCCGAGGCGGCAGGCGGCCATGGCGAGAACGTCACCGATCCGGGGCAGATTCGCGCCGCGCTCGAACGCGGGCTCGACCAGGTCCGCGGCGGCAAGCCCGCCGTGATCTCGGTGTGGTTGCCGCGCCTGATGCAGGAAGACTGACGACCGATCCGCGCGCGCGGCTGCCGTCGCGGATCCCGAACGCAGGGAACCGGAGAGAAGGGAAATGACATCGTCGCCGACCGGGCTGTTCATCGACGGGGAACGGGTGGAACCATCCACCGGGAGGTACTTCTCCACGACGAACCCGGCCACCGAAGGATCCATCGCCGAGGTCGCGCTGGGCGATTCGCGCGACATCGAGCGTGCCGTCGCGGCCGCGCGCCGGGCATTCGACAAGGGCTCATGGCCCGGGCTTTCTCCGACCGCGCGGCGCGACATCCTGCTGCGAATGGCGTCGCTCCTCGAAGAACGGACCGAGGAGTTCGCCGTTCTCGAGACCACCGACACCGGCAAACCGATCGCGCACACCAGGAGCCGCGACCTCCCGTTCGCGGTAGAACTGCTCCGGTACTACGCGGGCTGGGCCGACAAGATCCACGGAACGACCCTGCCGCTGGACCAGGCCGGTCTCGGCTACACGCTGCGCGAGCCGGTGGGCGTGGTCGCCGCGATCACGCCCTGGAACTCGCCGCTGGTCCTGTCGCTGATGAAGATCGCGCCGGCGCTCGCGGCCGGCAACGTCGTCGTGCACAAGCCGGCGAGCTGGACCCCGCTGACTGCCTACCGGTTCGCCGAGCTGGCGCTGGAAGCCGGCCTTCCGCCGGGCGCCCTGAACGTCGTCACCGGACCGGGAAGTACCGCAGGAAGCGCGCTGGTCGCTCATGCGCAGGTGGACAAGGTGTCCTTCACCGGCGAGACGACGACCGGCAAGCAGATCATGTGCGATGGCGCCGGATCGATGAAGCGCGTATCGCTCGAGCTCGGCGGCAAGTCTCCGAACATCGTCTTCGCCGACGCGGCCGACCTCGATACCGCGGCCGGTTTCGCGGCACGCGGCTTTTGCACCAATCAGGGCCAGATATGCTGGGCCGGCTCCAGGCTGTTCGTCGAAGAGGCGGTACACGCCCGCTTCGTCGACAAGCTCGTCGAGCGGGTCCGGGCCGACTGGCGGATCGGCGATCCGATGCATGCCTCGACCAGCATGGGACCCGTGATATCGGGCACGCACCGCGATCGAGTCGAGGAATTCATCGAGGAAGGAAGAAAGGAAGGCGCCGACATGGTACTCGGCGGCAAACGGCCGGACATGAGGGGCTTCTTCGTTCAGCCGACCGTCTTCGACAACGCCAGCAACCGGATGAAAATCGCCAGGGAGGAAATCTTCGGGCCGGTATTGACGGTCATCCCGTTCACCGACGTCGACGATCTCGTCGCTCAGGCCAACGATACCTGCTACGGCCTGGTCGCGGGTCTCTGGACGACCGATATCACCCGGGCGCATCGCCTGGCGCGCGTGCTTCGCGCGGGCAGCATATGGATCAACACCTACGGCCCCCAGGGCGCCGCCGTTCCCTTCGGCGGGGTCAAGCAGAGCGGCCTGGGGCGCGAGCTGGGGCAGGAAGTGCTGCAGCTCTACACCGAGACCAAGTCGGTCTGGGTGAATCTGGGTTGAAAGAGGTTTCCATGCCTGCCACGAATTCCGCCCGCGGGCCGGGTGCCGGAGTGCTTCCCTTCTGCGTGGACGACCGGCCCGGCGACGGCGTATTCCGGGTTCACAGCCGCGTCTATACCGATCCGGACCTCTTCGAGCTGGAGCAGGAACACATCTTCGGCAAGACCTGGGCCTTCCTCGGGCACGAGTCCCGGTTGCGCAAGGCAGGAGACTTCCTGTCCGCCCGGATCGGCAACAGGGAAGTGCTGGTCGTCCGCAATACCCGCGGAAAGGTCAACGCCTTCCTGAACTCCTGTCGCCACAAGGGCGCGCAGCTGACCCGTACCGAAACCGGCAATTCGAAGTTCCTTGTCTGCCCGTATCACGGGTGGGCCTACGACTGCGACGGAAACAACATCGACGTCAAGGACCGCGAAGCCGGCTGTTATGCAGCTGCGTTCGACGGCGACGACAAGAACCTGATCCCGCTGCGCACCGAGGCCTACAAGGGCCTGATCTTCGGCAGTCTGGACGCGCGCGTTCCGCCGCTCGGCGAGTTTCTCGGCGAGCTCAGGGTGTTCCTGGACCTCGCGATGGATCAGGGCGAGGCGGGAATGGAACTGCTTCCCGGTCGCGTGGCGTTCCGGTACCGCGGCAACTGGAAACTGCAACTCGAAAACGGCACCGACTTCTATCACCTGACTTCGACTCACGCCGGGTTCATGGACATCATGGCCAAGCGCCGGCAGGGGGAAGGCAACCAGGAGGCACGTCAGTTCGACTGGAGCAAGCGGCTGAGCCAACAGGGCGGGACGTTCCAGTTCAGGTACGGGCACGCGGCCGTATGGCTGGATCAGGCGGAGCCGGAGAAGCGGCCGATCTACCCGTCGATCGATGCCATCGCCCGACGCGTGGGCGAGTCGCGCGCCGAATGGATGCTGAAGGTGCGCGGCATTTCGGTCTTCCCGAACATGCAGATCGCCGACGGGGCGTCCCTCACGCTGCGCGTGTTCCGGCCGCTGGACGTGGATCTGACCGAGGTGCGCTACTACTGTATCGCGCCGATCGGAGAGGCGGCGGAACTGCGCGCCTGGCGCCTGCGCCAGTTCGAGGATTTCTTCAACGTGAGCGGCATGGCGACTCCCGACGACGCGGTTCTCTACGAAGATTGCCAGCGGGGCTTTGCGACCCAGAGGGAGTGGTTGCAGGGCTGCGCGCGAGGAATCGCCGCTCACAGGCCGGGCGGCAACCGGCATTCCGAACAACTGCGATTCACGCCTCTGGGCAACGTGCAAGGCAACTTCGACATGCAAAACGAAACCACCCTGCATCCGCCCTATCGGGAATGGTTGCGGCTTCTGACGGCGGGACTGGAGGGGCGTGCAGCCTATGAGTAGCGCATCGGCAGCCCCGCAGGCAACCGGACACGCAGCCTCGATTGCACGCCAACTCGTCTCGCTGGAGGCGGCCTTGCTCGACGAGCGCCGCTGGCAGGAGTGGCTGGCGCTGTTCACCGAGGACTGCGAATTCTGGGTCCCCACGTGGGTCGAAGAGGACCGGCTCGCATCGGATCCGGGGTCCCAGATCTCGCTGATCTACTGCCGCGGCCACGCCCCCCTCGAGGACCGCATCATGCGGATCACGTCGGGCCGGTCACCCGCTTCGGCGCCGCTACGCCGCACTTCCCACAATCTGTCCAGTCTCCTGGTCGAGACGGTTTCCGACGACGAGATCGCGGTACGCTGCGCGTCCACGTGCATGAGCTACGATCCGCACACCGCGGGGGTCGACGTGCTTTTCGGATGGGCCCGGCACATCCTTCGTCCGGTCGATGGCGCCTGGCGTATCGCCCGCAAGGAAGTGGTCGTTCTCAATGACACCCTGCCGTGCGTCGTGGACTTCTATTCGGTATGAGCAGCGCTGCCGGTCCGGGGCCGCTGGTGCTTCTTCCGAACGACGCAATCCTGGCCGATGTCCTGCGCGATATCGGACAACGACTCGTCGATGCCGGCGTCCGGGTCGAGTACTGCGACTTCCCGCACAAGGATGGCGAATCGCCGTGGATTCCCGCGCGGCTCGCGCATGCCGACGTCGCGGTATTCACCATGCGCACCCGCTGCAGCGCGGAAATGCTGCGCAGCGCCGCCCGACTTCGAGGCATCGTGTATCCCACCATCGGAACCGAGACACTCGATCTCGACGTCGCCGACGAACTCGGGATCATCGTCGGCCATGGAGCGATGCCCGAGAACTTCGTCGGCATGGCCGAAGCCACGGTCATGCTCATTCTGATGCAGTTGTATGACCCGATCGCTTCGAGCGATGTGCTGCATGGCCGGCGCGCGCGCCCGGCACCGAATGCGCACTCGGTCTGGGCGCGCCTGCTGTGCGGTCGCACGGTAGGCTTGATCGGGTTCGGGCGGATCGCACGGGCGATCGCGGAACGCCTGGAGAACTGGCGGGTCAGGCTGCTGGCCAGCGATCCGCACGTCGAAGCCGACCGCCGCCCGGCCGAAGTGGCGTTCGTCGACTTCGACACCCTGATGCGCGAGAGCGACGTGGTCGTGGTGTCGGTGGCGATCACACCGCAGACGCGCGACATCGTCGACGCGCGCGCGTTGTCGCTGATGAAGCCGGATGCTCGCCTCATCAACATATCGCGGGGCGAGGCGATCGACGAGCGTGCGCTGGTCGATGCCTTGCGCGAAGGCCGCCTCGGCGGCGCCGCCCTCGACGTCACCCGCATCGAGCCCCTGCCCGCAGACAGCGAACTCAGGACGCTCGACAACTGCTTCCTGACGCCGCACATGATCGGCCAGACCAGGGACGTCTTCGAGGTGATCGCACCGGCTGCCGTCGAGAACATCGTGTGCATCCTCCGGGGCGAAATGCCCCGCTACTGCAGGAATCCGTACACGCGGGAGAGATGGACGACGCGGTTGCGCACGCTCGGCGTGCGGACGCCGGAGGAAGGAACGGCATGAAGGAAAATTGGGTATGCGTCGCCGCGGCACAGGACGTTCGCGAGGGCGCGACGCTGCAGGGAAGACTGGGGGACGAGCCGGTCTGCCTGTACAGGATCGGCGGCCGGATCTACGCCACGCACGATCGCTGCACGCACGGCAGGGCCAGTCTCGCGGACGGGACCGTGCGCGGCGAGGAGATCGAATGCGCACTGCACAAGGGGCGCTTCCACGTGCCCTCCGGCAAAGCCGTCGGACTTCCCTGCGTCAGGGATGTCCGCACCTATTCCGTCAAGGTCGAGAACGATGCCGTGTGGCTGCAGGTCGACGGAGCACGATGATGAAGACCTTCGGCAGTGAAATCGACGAGTGGCGGCAACGCGGCGAGGTGATCGACATCCATGCGCCGGTCGAGCGCCGGTTCGAGGCGGCCGCCATTACGGCGGAGATCCAGGCGACGTCGAACAGGATCGCGGTATTCCATAACGTGCGGGGCGCATCGATGCCCGTCGCGACCAATCTGTACGGCAGTCGTCGCCGGCTCCACGCTCTCGTCGGTGTCCAGGGCCACGGCGACACGCTGTGCACCTCGTTCGATCGCCATGTCCAGCGATGCCTGGCCCCGACCGCACCGTTCGTGTCATGGGACGCGAACGCGGGAGAGCGCCCCGCGACGACGCTGTCCCGATTGCCGGTGCTGACGTATCACGAAAAGGACGCCGGGCCCTACCTCACCGCCGGCATCGTCATCGCCAGGGATCCGGAGACGGGGATTCACAACCTGTCGTTCCATCGGGCGATGGTCGTCTCCGACACCGAATTGCGCATCAGCATCGGACCGCGGCACGACCTGGCAGCGCTGCAGCGCGCGGCGGAGGAAGGCGGTCGCGCACTCGAGGTCGCGCTCCTGGTCGGCGTGTCGTCCGGCCTGTTCCTCGCGGCCTGCACATCATTGCCGCGGGATTCCGACGAGCTCGCATTGGCCGCATCGATCGATGGCGCCCCGGTGGCGATGCGCAAGTCGCCTGTGCTGGGACTCGACGTGCCGATTGCCGCCGAGATCGTGATCGAAGGCCGGATCCTCGCGAACGAACGTCGACCGGAAGCGCCTTTCGGAGAATGGATGGGATACTACGTCGAGGAGAAGCAGTCCCACGTCTTCGAGGTCGTGGGCGTCGATCGCGCCCCCGAGCCGCTCTTTCACGCGCTGGTCTGCGGATCCAACGAGGACTTGCGCCCCCTGGAACTGGCCACGTCGGCGCGCATCTTCAACGCGTTGCGCCGCCAGTTCGACGGCATCCTCGATGTCGTGTGCTTTCCCACCATGCTTTGTACCGCGGTGCGGATACGGCAGGCGTACGAAGGTCATGCACGTCAGGTCCTGCTGGCCGCGGTCACCGCGCATTTCATGTACAGCAAGATCTGCATCGTCGTCGACGAGGACGTCGACGTGCACGACCTGAGCGACGTCCTGTGGGCCTATGCCACCCGTGCCCGCCCGGACGAGCGAACGCAGGTCCTGGGCAACCTGCCAGGGTTCTTCCGGGATCCGCACAAGGACCACTGGGGCCGCCTTGCCCTCGACGCCACGATTCATGGGGGCGCGGGCCGGAGTTCAGTCGCAAACGGATTCCCGGCCGCGACCGGGTCGACCTGGCGTCGCTTCTTGGCGACCCGGCAAATTCAACGTGACGCTGAACCGGCATCGCGGTGATGACTTCTACCATCCGTCGCGCTCCCCGGCGCCTTGGCGATTGTCAATCCATCGCCGATCTGCGCCGCTTGGCACAGCGTCGGCTGCCGCGCGCCGTGTTCGACTTCTTCTCGATGGCGGCGCCGAGGACGAGCGCACCCTGCGTGCCAACGGTGCCGCCTATGAGCACTATCGCTTCGCGCCGCATGTCCTGGTTGATGTGGCCGAGGTGTCTTTGCAGACCATGCTGCTAGGCACACCCAGCGCCATGCCGCTGGCCATCGGCCCAACCGGCGGCGCCGGCTTTGGCCACCATCTGGCCGATCTGGGGCTGGCCAGGGCCGCAGCAAGGCATGGCATTCCGTACACGTTGTCAAGCAGCGCTACCACGGCGCTGGAGACCATTGCGCGCGAGGTGCCGGGGCGGCACTGGTTCCAGGCCTATGCCCTGTGCAACCGTGACTGTTTCTGGAGAATGGTCGAACGCGCGCGCGTTGCCGACTACGAAGGACTGATGATCACGTTGGACCTCCCCGTGCGCGGCAAGCGCGAACGTGATCTTCACAATCACTTCTCGATTCCATTTCACTACACGGCGCGCAACGTGTTCGATTTCGCCACCCGCCCGCGCTGGGCGCTGGACATCTTGCGTGACGAACTGCGGCGCACCTTGCAGCTTTGCGGCGTGCGTGACGTGCGCGATCTCACGCCGGAGTTGCTCAGGCCTGTCTCGCCGACGGCAAAGTACCGCCTGACGTTTCCCCGGGTGATGCGATCGCCCGTACCCGTGTTGGGCAAAACCCGAAGTATTTCCGGAACGCGAAAGCAAAGCTGCTCTGGTGCTGGTAACCGATCTGAAATGCAACCTCGCCGACGGACGCCTTCTTTTCGGCAAGCAACTGCAGCGCGCGGTCCATACGCTCTTTCAGGATGGACTGATGGACCGTGCAGCCGAACAGGAACCTGAATCCCGCCTTCAACTTGGTCGAGTTCATTCCGGCCATCTTCGCCAGGCTCTTGATCGAATGACCGGTCGCGAGATCTTCGCGAATCAGCTTGCGGATGCACTCCAGCGACTCGATATCTCGGGCTGTCAGAACCAGCCCATCTGGAGGAGATCGGTGATGGGCGCGCAGCAACTCGATTGTCTCGCAGATCAACTCGGTACATTTCGCCTCGGCGAAGAACAGGCGACGCCGATCGGTAAATGGATTGCGACTCAATTGATCGACGAGTTCGACGACCCTTCGATTGATTGAAAGGGGGCGGAAATAGACCTGCGAAGAACCGACCGTCGACAGCTCCTTCTGCATGGCCTGCAGTTCCTTGCATGCCGGGTCGAAAAGGACATCGAGAAAGCCGTGCTGGAGATACAGCGCCACGGAACGCCGCCTTCCCTTCAGGCACGTGATCCGGTAAGTCGCCTCTCCACCTGCCCGGCACGCGACGAGATGCACGTCGGAAATCGAGATCTCGGAGCACCGATCGGCGAGGAGCGCCGGACCGGAGACCGTGTAGTGAAACTCGGTCAATTCATCGGAAGGAATCAGTTCGGTGCGGTCCTCCTCGAACACGCAATCGCAGATCACGACGTAAGCTCTTTCCGCGAACTCGAAGAATTCCCATCCTTCACCGTTGTCTCGCCCTTGCAGCGGGACCTTGCCGCCATACATGCCGCGACCGGAGAGGCCCTCGAAGCGGTATCGGTACGGGCCCCGCTTCAGCGCCTCGAACACGGCGGACATCGGGGCAGGAGAGGACGCCACGGCGGTCCGGAACAAGCCTGTAGGCCCGAGCGGCATGCAGCGCCCCGGTCCGGTCGTCAGAGAACAGCCAACGAAGAGAAGGCGCTGGTCGCGTATCCCCGCAAAGCGACTGTCACGGCAGTTTCGCTACGTGTCGCGCGCGGCCTCGAGGTACGAAACCAGCTTCGCGCTGGTCTGCCGCAGGCGCTCCGACAGCAGCTGCACCAGCTTGAGCAGGATCTTGTTGCCCAGCTTGGGCTCGTCGGCGAGCACCAGCATCAGCGCATCGCGCGTGAGCACGGCGATGCGGCTGTTCTCGAGCGTGACGCAGGACGCGAAACGGGGCTCGCCGTCGAACATCGACATTTCGCCGAGCGAATGCCCCGAGTGCGCCACCGCGATGCGTGACGGATAGTTGTAGCGGTTGCGCCGCAGCACGTCGACCATGCCCTGCATCAGCAGCATCATGAAGTCGCCCGCCTCGCCCTCGTTGATGATGGTGACGCCGGGCGGTGCCTCGTACACGTACATGAACGTGCCGAGCTTGCGCGTTTCCTCGATGTCGAGGCCCGAGAACAGGGGAGTCTGCGCCATCAACCCGTGGATCTGGTCGGCGAAATCGCTGGCGCGCCCGACTGGCCGCAGGCCGAGCGCGAGCAGGCGCTCGTGGGGCGTGCGCTTGCCCGACCCGGCCGCGGTCGACGCCGCCTGCTGGGCTGCGCCGTTCTTGACCGCTTCCATGGTTACCTCCGGTTTTTCAGAGGTTTATAGCACGTAATCCCTGCCGCCACGGCGCTCGCAGGCGGCCGTGCGGCCATGCGTGGGCGTTTTTCCGACAGGTGGTCGCGGGCCGCGGCGGCGCGTCGCGCCGACGTCATTCGTCGTCGCTTTCGACGAGGCGCCGCGCCCGTACCGCCTCGGCCAGCGTGTCGAGCGCCGCCACCGTATCTTCCCAGCCGATGCAGCCGTCGGTGATGCTCTGCCCGTAGGCCAGCGGCTTGCCGCGCACCAGGTCCTGCCGCCCGGCCTGCAGGTGGCTCTCGATCATCACGCCGAAGACGCGGGCATCGCCGGCGGCGACCTGGGCGGCGACCGCGCCGACGACCGGGATCTGGTTCTCGGGCTTCTTCTGGCTGTTGCCGTGGCTGGCGTCGATCATCAGGCGACATGCCAGCGCCGCTTCGGCCGCCTCGTGGCAGGCCGCCTCCACGCTCGCCGCGTCGAAGTTCGGCTTGCGCCCGCCGCGCAGGATCACGTGGCAGTCCTCGTTGCCGTTGGTCGAGACGATCGCCGAGTGGCCGCCCTTGGTGACCGACAGGAAATGATGCGGCTGCGATGCCGCCTTGATCGCGTCCAGCGCGATCCTCAGGTTGCCATCGGTGCCGTTCTTGAAGCCCACCGGGCACGACAGCCCCGACGCCAGCTCGCGGTGCACCTGCGACTCGGTGGTGCGCGCGCCGATCGCCCCCCACGCGATCAGGTCGGCGATGTACTGCGGCGTGATCATGTCGAGGAACTCGGTGCCGGCCGGCAGCCCGAGCTCGTTGACATGGAGCAGCAGCTCGCGCGCCGCGCGCAGGCCCTTGTTGATGTTGAAGCTGTCGTCCAGGTCGGGGTCGTTGATCAGTCCTTTCCAGCCGACCGTGGTGCGCGGCTTCTCGAAGTACACGCGCATCACGATCTCGAGATCGCCGGCCAGGCGTTCGCGCTGCTCGCGCAGCCTGCCGGCGTAGTCGCGCGCGGCCCGGGTGTCGTGGATCGAGCAGGGCCCGACGACGACCAGCAGCCGGTCGTCCATCGCGTGCAGCAGGCGATGGATCGCCTGCCGCGCCTGGTAGGTGGTGGCCGCGGCACGCTCGCTGGTCGGGAACTCGCGCAGCAGGTGCGAGGGCGGGGCGAGCTCCTTGATTTCGCGGATGCGCAGGTCGTCGGTGGTGTACGTCATGATGGCTCGGGCGGTACGGAAAAAAAAACCGCCGGACGGGGCCGGCGGTCTGATCGGATTCGGTTCGGTGCTTCAGGTCTGCGAACGCGCTCCCGACTCGTCCCGCCGGCGGCAGGAAAAGCCGAAAAAGTA
>JAHDYE010000006.1 GCA_023383035.1 Burkholderiaceae bacterium
TGAGCAGCGTGGTGCCGCCGATGTAGAGGAAGTTCCAGCCCACGCCGAGCAGGATCAGCGCGCTCGCGAACGAGCCGAAGCCCGTGCCGGTCAGCACCAGGAGGATGTGACCGAGGAACAGCACGATGCCCGTGAACATCATCCGCAGCACGCCGAAGCGGACGATCAACGAGCCCGTGACGAACGACGGCAGGAACATGCCCAGCACGTGAAGCTGGATGACGGCAGCGGCCGTGCCCAGCGCATGGTCGTGGTGCACCATCGCGATCGGCGTGGCAGTCATCGCCAGGATCATGATGCCGTAGCCCGTGGCCGCACCGAACAGCGCGACGAGATAGGCCGGCTGCAGGACGACCTCCTGCCACGGCCGGCCTTCGCCGACCGATTCGGCGGAAGCGGCCGCTTGTACGGGAACGTGAAAGCCGAGCAGGACGCCGGCGGCGATCAGCGAGACGACCGCCATGATGAGGAACGACCCCAGGTATTCGGGCTGCAGCAGCGGTCCGCCCAGGCGGGCCAGCATGGGGCCGGCCAGCGCGGCGACCACGCCGCCCGCCAGCACGAGCGAGATGGCCCGGGGCCGGAAGGCATCGTCGGCCACCTCGCTGGCCGCGAAGCGATAGAACTGCGCGAACGCCTGATAGTTGCCGAGCAGGAACGTGCCGAACGCGAGCAGCGTCAGTGACTCTTTCGACAGACCGACAGCGGCCGTGAGGCCGCCGGCAACCCCCAGGAGCGTGCCGCACAGGAAGCCGGCCCGGCGGCCCACGCGGGCCATCCACATCGAGGCCGGGAACATCATGGTCGCCGTCCCCAGGAACATCGTAGCGATGGGCAAGGTGGCCCATCGCGGAGAGTGCGCGATCAAGGCGCCGGCCAGGCCGCCCACGGTCATGACGCCGACCGAGACGATCTGGAACAGGGCTTGCGCGCTCGCCAGTATCAGCACCTGGCGGTGCATCGTGTGCATCGACATGCAGGCCCTATCGGTTCCTCCGGCTCATCCCTGGCCACTCGCCGACTGCGATGCGCCGTACGCAGGAGCCGGTACCTTCTCGAGCGCTCAACGACTAGCCAGACGCAGGCCGGCGGCCTGCCACTCGCTCACGCCGTCGAGGGTCTTGCTCGCGCGATAGCCGTGCTCGCGCAGCAGCTTCACCGCCTCGTCGGACATCAGGCAGAAGGGGCCACGGCAGTAGGCGACGATTTCGACATCGCGAGGCAGCTCGGCCAGCCGCTGCGCCAGCTCCGGCAGCGGCACCGAGCGCGCGAACGGCAGGTGCGCGGTATCGAACTCCTCGGATGGGCGTACGTCGAGCACGATCACCTCGCCCCGCTTGGCCTGCGCCAGCAGCTCCTTGCGGCCGACCCGCGCCAGTCGGTCCGGCTCGGCCATCATCTGCTGCAGGGCCAGCCTCAGCTCCACCAGGTGCTCTTCGGCCACTTGCCGCAGCGTCACGCCGAGCTGCGCGACGTCGCCCCCGCTGAGCCGATAGATCATCCGCTTGCCTTCGCGCCGCCCCTGCACGAGGCGCGCTTCCTTCAAGGCCTTCAGGTGGGCACTGGCCAGCTTGACGTCGATCGCCACCTCGGCTGCCACGGTTTCGACGGCCTTCTCTCCCTGCGCCAGCATTTCCAGGATTTCCAGCCGCTTGGGGCTGGCCAAGGCCTTACCGACACGGGCGACCTGTTCGTACAGAAGATCCTTGAGCCTTCGGTTGTTCACGAACATATTCTAACGATCGTGCGAATAATTACAAGACTGCCGAACACGCTTCATGCTTCCGTCGACGCGCTCGTATGCGCCTGGTAGCAAACCCGCACACGGTGACCCCGAACGGCAGATCAGACCGAGCCTGCCTGATCAGGCGGATACGTGATCGACGTTCCGTCGATCCGCGCAAACGGCGTGAGCTCGTGCATTCGATGGCTGCCTGCCGACAGGATCTCCACCACCGGTACGCCACGTACGTTCAGTGCATCGGCCACCAGCGAACGGTGGCAGCGCCAGGGCACGGCTTCGGCACACATGATCGCCGTGCGCTTCTCGCGTCCCAGCCGGATGAGCGCTTCCAGCGCATCGCTGAATGCCGGGCTCTGCATGTAGTCCGCATAGCCGCGAAAGCTCTCGTTTCGCCAGCCGGTGTTGAGGGAATCCTTGCGTGCGTGCCGCAACCCTCCGAGTCCCGGCATGGGTACGTACTCGATGTGTTCCACCGCCAGATTGGGCGCCAGGGTGTCGGCATTGAATTGCGGATTGCGGCGCGAACGGGGCACCGTACGGATATCCGCCAGCCGTTCGATGTCATGGGTTTTCAGCAGGGCGATGAACTGGTCGCCGGTCAAGGTCGAGTGCCCGATGGTGAATATCGCGCCATCGGGCCAATGCGATCCATCCGCACGCCGGCGTCCGGTCATCCGCCCGCTCCCATGCGGCGCAGCGAATCCGCGATCGTCGCGGCGACGTCGGCAGCGCCCGCTCGCATCCTCTCTGCCCCATCATGGACAACGGCCGATCCGTGGCGAGCGGGCGTGATAATGGGTTTGCTGCATGGCCGAACCCGACATCGGGTGGCCTCGCCGGCCGCGCGACGCATCACACGGAGATCCGACATGACTTCACACGAAGCTCAGGATGCGGGCCCCGATCTGACCCGCGGCGTCACACTCGGCGACTTCGCCGGGCGCGCGATGCTGCGCGGCCATGTCGGCGGCGAGGCGGTGCTGCTCGCGCGCGTGGGGGAAGCGGTGCTCGCGGTGGGCGCCACCTGCACCCATTACGGCGGCCCGCTCGAGCATGGCGCGCTCGAAGACGAGACGGTACGGTGTCCGCTGCACCACGCCTGCTTTTCGCTGCGCACCGGCGAGGCGCTTGGCGCCCCCGCCTTCGACCCGATCGCCTGCTGGAAAGTCGAGCGTGAGGGCGACCGGTTCTTCGTGCGCGAACGAGTCGCGCAGGCTCGGCGCCCGGTGCACGCGGCTGCGGCGGATCAGCCCGCGCGCATCGTCATCATCGGTGGCGGCGCGGCGGGATTCGCTGCGGCCGAGATGCTGCGCCGGCGCGGCTGGCAGGGGCAGCTCACGATGCTGAGCGCCGACGCCGATGCCCCTTGCGACCGGCCCAACCTGTCGAAGGACTACCTGGCCGGCAACGCCCCGGAGGAATGGATCCCGCTGCGCGGCGACGACTTCTATCCGGAGAACCGCATCGACCTGCGGCTTTCCACCAGGGTGAGCCGTATCGACACGGCCGCGCGCACCGTCGTCACGGAAGACGGCAGCAGCCATGCGTACGACCGCCTGCTCGTTGCCACCGGTGCGGAGCCCGTGCGCCTGCCGCTCCCCGGCGCCGATCTGCCGCATGTATTCACGCTGCGCTCGCTGGCCGACAGCCGCGCCATCATCGCGCGGGCCGCGGGTGCGAAATCCGCCGTCGTGCTCGGCTCGGGCTTCATCGGACTCGAAGCGGCTGCCGCGCTGACTGCGCGCGGCCTCGAGGTGCACGTGGTGTCGCTCGACGCCCGACCGCTCGAGCGGGTGCTGGGAACGGCGCTGGCCGACTTCGTTCGCAAGGTGCACGAGGACCAAGGCGAGATCTTCCACATGGGCACCTCGATCGCCTCGATCGACGCCGGCTCCGTTGCCCTGGACAACGGAGGGCAGATCGCCGCCGATCTCGTCGTCATCGGCGTCGGGGTGAAGCCACGCCTCGCGCTGGCCGAGGCTGCGGGTCTTGCCGTGGATCGCGGCATTGTCGTGAACGGGTATCTCGAAGCCTCCCGGCCGGGCATCTTCGCCGCCGGCGATGTGGCCTGTTGGCCGCACGGTGCGGAGGGCGGAACGGCGCGTGTCGAACACTGGGTGGTGGCCGAACGGCAGGGGCAGGTCGCGGCCGAAAACATGCTGGGAGCGCGCAAGCCCTACCGCGACGTGCCCTTCTTCTGGAGCGCCCATCACGAAGTGACGATCCGCTACGTCGGCCACGCGCCGGCGTGGAACGAGATCCGCATCGACGGCGACATCGCCGCGCGCGATTGCATGGTCAGCTATGTGAAGGGAGGAAAGACTCTCGCGGTCGCCACCATCGGGCGCGATGCGCAGGCGCTGGAACAAGCGCAGCTGCTGGCCATCGAGGTAGCGCACACCGGGAAGGATAGTCCGTGATCGATGCCCACGATCGCCGAAACGCCTTTCGCGAGTCGCTCGGCTGATCGACTAGGAGGACAAGGCCCTTGCCAGTATGTCGAACACCCGCCTGTCCGCGGATTGCGCGACATTGAAACGCAGGAAGCCGCTCGCACTCGACGATTGGCTGAAGGCATTGCCGGGAGCCAGCACCATGCCCTCCTTCAGGCAGGAACGAGCGGTGTCCGCGGCGTCGACGCCTCGGGGCAGGCGGCACCAGAGGAACATGCCTGCCTGCGGGACGATCCAGGGCGTGACTTCCATTGCATTGAGACGAGCAATGGTTCTGCTCCTCGCCTCGGCCAGCCGGACGCGTACTTCCTCCATGTGTTTGCGGTATCCGCTGTCGGTCAATGCGACGAGCAGGACGGCAGCGGCCAGTTGGCCGCCTCCGAAGCTGGTCGCGATCTTGAGGTCGGCCAGACCGTCGATCCAGTCGGCGCGCGCGGCGATGTAGCCGCAGCGCAGCGAGGCCGAGATGGTCTTGGAGAAGCTGCCGATATGGATCACGCGCGAAAGGCCATCGAAGGCGGCCAGCCTCGGCGCCGGGCTGACCTCGAAGTCCGCGAAGATGTCGTCTTCGACGATGACGAGATTCGCGTCATCGGCCAGTTTCAGGAGTCGATGCGCGGTGACCGAGGAAAGCGTCGCGCCCGTGGGGTTGTGGATGCCCGAGTTGGTGATGTAGAGCCGCGGCGAATGCGCCCGCAAGGCGACCTCGAACGCCACCACGTCCGGCCCGCCCGGAGTGAACGGCACTCCCACCGCCTTCACGCGATGCGCTCGCAGCAAGGCGTGGAAATTGAAGTAGCACGGGTCGTCCACCAGCACGGTGTCACCCGGCTCCAGGAAGAAGCGGCAGATCAGGTCGATGGCCTGGGTGCCGGACTCGGTCAGCATGATCTGTTCAGGCGGCGCTTCGATGTCCGCGGCGGCCATGCGCCGGGCGAGAAACTGGCGTAGCGCCGGCAGGCCCAACGGCGTGGCGTAGTCCGTGAGCACCGCGGTGTCGGCTCGCGCGGTGGCACGCAGCGCCCGGCGCATCCCCGTCTCGTACATCCACGAGGCGGGAAGCCAGCCGCAGCCGGGCTTGAGCAACGTCGGGCCGGCTTCCAGCGATTGGCGCGAAATCCAGAGCGGATCGACCTCCCGCTCGAGTTTCGGCCCGGTTCCGGACAGGGCCAGAGGAGCGACAGGCCCGCAGACGTAGAACCCGGAACCCCGACGGGCGCGAACGACCTCCTCGGCGGCCAATCGCTCATAGGCTTCCACCACGGTGGACACCGAAAGTCCCATCGCCTTCGCCTGCGCACGCACGGAGGGCAGGCGCGTGCCCGGCGAATAGGAGCGAGATGCGATTCTCGACCGGATCGCATCCATGACCGCATCGATGCGCGTCTGGCCTTGTTTCACCTGCAGCCTCTCTCGGCTATCCGTACTGGCTTCCAGTGCATGACAGTTACTTTTGATTGTATTGGATTGTATGTGGCCGACGCGGCGTTCCCGTGATCAACTGCGAGGCGATCGGAACGGGACAACGATGAACAAGACGGCAAGCGGGTGGGTCAACGGTTTCGTCGGCGTAGTGATCTTCGCGGGTTCGCTGCCCGCCACGCGCGCAGCCGTCATGGATCTCGACCCCGTCTTCCTCACATGCGCCAGGGCGGCCATTGCAGCGTCGTTGGGCCTGGCCTTGCTGCTGGTGCTTCGACAACGCCGCCCCGCTCCGGCGGAAGTGCCGTCGTTGGCTGTCGTGGTGTCGGGCGTGGTGATCGGTTTTCCGCTGCTGACCGCTCTGGCACTGCAGCATGTTTCTTCCGCGCATTCGATCGTCTTCCTGGGATTGTTGCCGTTATGCACCGCGATCTTTGGCGTGATGCGCGGAGGCGAACGCCCCCGGCCGGCTTTCTGGCTGTTCTCCCTGCTTGGAAGCGCGTTCGTCGCAGGCTACGCCGCCCGAGGAGGCATCGAGGCATCCCTGAAGGGCGACCTCTTGATGTTGGCCGCTGTCGTCGTGTGCGGCCTGGGCTATGCGGAAGGTGCGCGCCTGTCTCGTCACCTCGGCGGCTGGCAGGTCATCAGCTGGGCACTGGTGCTGGCGCTACCCGTCATGCTCCCATTGACGCTGTTCACGATGCCCGCATCGTTCGAGCATGTGAGTGCATCGGCATGGTTCGGACTCGCCTATGTCTCTCTGTTCAGCATGCTGATCGGCTTCATATTCTGGTATCGCGGCCTGGCGCAGGGCGGCATCGCCGCGGTCAGCCAGTTGCAGTTGCTTCAACCGTTCTTCGGCTTCGGCCTGGCGGCGGCGTTTCTCGACGAGACGGTGAGCGCAACCATGCTGGTCGCGACGCTAGGCGCGGTCTTTTGCGTAGCCGGGGCAAGGAAGTTCGCCACCTGAACCCGTGTGATCAAGGGGATCGGCTGCTCGAAGGCATCCGATTACCATGTCGCTGGACGAGTGGACCGGCCGTGGATCGCGGACGGTTCGCGGCGTGATGCCCTCGATGGAGACTGCAACGGCCGATCCACTTGCAAGGTTCACTCCCGCCACCCGCATCTGGTTCGGCTCGACATTCACGTCACCGACTGCTGCGCAGGCGGCCGCGTGGGCAGCCATCGGCGAAGGCGAGAACGCGCTGGTGATCGCGCCGACCGGTTCGGGCAAGACCCTGGCCGCGTTCATGCATGCGATCGACCAGCTTTTCGGCGAACGCGAACAGGAGGCGGTCGCCGAAGCGACCAGGCCGCCCAGGGCGGCCACCCGCGTCCTCTACATCTCGCCCGCCAAGGCGCTCGGCGCCGACATCCAGCGCAATCTGCGCGTTCCGCTTCGAGGCGTCGGCGCGGAGCGGACGCGGCGCGGCGACCCGCCCATCGACATCTCCGTGGGCATGCGCACCGGCGACACGCCCACGGCCGAACGGGCGAGCCTGGTGCGCCGCCCTCCCGACATCCTCATCACCACGCCCGAGTCGCTCTACCTGATGCTGACATCGAGGGCACGCGAGAGCTTGCGCGGCGTGCGCACCGTGATCGTCGACGAGGTTCACGCGGTGGCCGGCACCAAGCGCGGCTCGCATCTGGCCCTGAGCCTGGAACGTCTGGACGCGCTGCTGGCGGCACCGACCCAGCGCGTCGGGCTGTCCGCGACCGTGCGCCCGGTGGATCGGATGGCGCAATTCCTGGGCGGGAGCCGGCCGGTCACGGTGGTGAACCCGCCCTCCAGTCGCCGGCTCGATCTGAGAATCGTGGTGCCCGTGGAGGACATGAGCGACATTGCGGCGTCCGGCAACCCGTCCGGCCACGCTGAACGGGGCGCGCGGGCAGGCTCGATCTGGCCGCACGTCGAGGCGAGCATCCTCGACCAGGTTCTCGCCCGGCGCTCGACGATCGTCTTCGCCAATTCGCGTGGCCTTGCCGAGAAGCTGACCGCAAGGCTCAACGAGCTCCATGCCGAACGATGCGCGGACGACATCCCGCTCCTGCCGCAGCGCGGCGCCGACCCGCCGGTCCAGTATCGATCGTCCTGCGGCGGCACCGAAGGGCGCTCGACGGGCGCGCCGCCGCTGATCGCGCGGTCCCACCATGGCTCGGTCTCGAAAGAGCAACGCGCCGAGATCGAACGCGCCTTGAAATCCGGCGAGCTGCGCTGCGTCGTCGCGACATCGAGCCTCGAGCTCGGCATCGACATGGGTCTGGTCGATCTGGTGATCCAGGTTGCGGCGCCTCTTTCGGTGGCGAGCGCTCTGCAGCGGGTCGGCCGCGCCGGCCATCAGGTCGGCGGCACCTCGTCGGGGCTGATCTATCCGCGTACGCGGCGCGATCTGATCGATGCCGCCGTCACCGTCGACCGCATGCTCGCCGGCCGCATCGAGGCGATCGACTCGCCACGCAACCCGCTCGACGTGCTGGCTCAACAGACGGTAGCGGCGGTCGCCATGGATCCCCTCGATGTCGAGGGCTGGTATGCGACGGTGCGGCGCGCAGCGCCGTTTCGAACCCTGCCGCGCACTGTGTTCGATGCGACGCTCGACATGCTTGCCGGCCGCTATCCCTCCGATGATTTCGCCGAATTCCGCCCGCGCCTGGTCTGGAATCGCGAAACCGGCGTGCTGACGCCGCGCCCCGGCGCCCAGCAGCTCGCCGTCACCAGCGGCGGCACCATCCCCGACCGCGGCATGTTCACCGTCGTGCTGCCCGAAGGCGAGGAACGGGCCGGAGCGCGTCGCGTCGGGGAGCTCGACGAGGAGATGGTCTACGAGTCCCGGGTGAACGACGTGATCGCCCTCGGCGCGACATCCTGGCGCATCGAGCAGATCACTCACGATCAGGTGATCGTGACGCCCGCACCGGGCCGTTCCGCCCGGCTGCCCTTCTGGCACGGCGACGGCGTCGGGCGACCCGCCGAGATGGGAGAGGCGATCGGCGCTTTCCTCGGCGCGCTCGACGCCGGCACGAGCGGCCAGACCGGAGATGGCGACATCCCTCCCCGGTTGCAGGCGCGCCTGAAGGCGTCCGGACTCGACCGGAACGCCATTGCCAACATGTTCAGGCTCGTCGCGGAACAGCGGGAAGCGACCGGGACGCTGCCGACGGATCGGACACTGGTGATCGAACGCTGCCGCGACGAGCTGGGCGATTGGCGAGTGATTCTCCATTCGCCTTACGGGCGCCGCGTGCATGATCCCTGGGCGCTGGCGATCGCGGAACGCATTCGCCGCCGCCTGGCGATCGATCCGTCGGTCGTCGCCAGCGACGACGGGATCATCGCCCGCATCCCCGACACCGAAGGCAGGGTGCCGGGCGCGGAGCTGTTCACCTTCGACCCGGACAGCCTTCGACAGACCGTGACCGATGCCGTCGGCGGCTCCGCCCTGTTCGCCGCCCGCTTCCGCGAATGCGCCGCCCGCGCGCTGCTTCTGCCGCGTCGCAGGCCAGGTCGCCGCTCGCCGCTCTGGCAGCAGCGGCTGCGCGCCGGCCAGTTGCTGCAGATCGCACAGAACTATCCGGACTTCCCGATCCTGATCGAGACCGCGCGCGAGTGCCTGCAGGACGTCTACGACCTCGCCGCGCTCGATGCGCTGATGCGCCGCCTGAACGACGGCGCGATCCGCATCGCGGAGGTCACGACCGAAGTGCCTTCCCCTTTCGCGGCAAGCCTGTTGTTCGGCTATGTCGCCGAGTTCGTGTACGAGACGGACGCGCCGCTCGCCGAGCGGCGCGCCTCGGTGCTGTCGCTGGACAGCGGGTTGCTCGCCGACCTTCTCGGCCAGGTCGATCTTGGCGAGCTTCTCGATCCGGGGGTGATCGACGACGTGCAGAACGAGCTTCAGCGCCTGGCGCCCGATCGTCGGGCGAAGGGCGTGGAGGGCGTGGCCGACCTGCTGCGCGAACTCGGCCCGTTGCCGGCGCACGAGGTCGCGCGGCGACTTGCCGGCGAGAACGGCGACGCTGCCGCCCATCTCGCCGCACTCGAGGCTGCCCGACGAGTCATCCGGGTGCCGATCGCCGATGAGCAGCGCTTCGCCTCGGTCGAGGATGCCGCCCGGCTGCGCGACGCGCTCGGCGTGACACTGCCGGCCGGCATGCCCGACGTCTTCCTGCAGCCGGTCGCCGATCCGCTGCGCGACCTGGTCGCGCGCTACGCCCGCACCCATGCCCCCTTCAGCACCGGCCAAGTCGCGGCCCACTTCGGCCTCGGCGTCGCCGTGGCCGACGCAGCGCTGGAGCGGTTGCGCGAGCAGGGCAAGCTGCTGAAAGGGAACTTCGGCGTCGGGCGTCGTCTGGAGGCGCGGGACGTTCCCGGTGCCGGCATCAATCCTTTGACGCGCCACGAATGGGTGGGCGACGACGTGTTCCGGCGCCTGCGGCTGCGCTCCCTCCGGGCCGCGCGCGAGGCGACCCGTCCCGTGTCGAGGCAAGCCTATACGCGCCTGCTGCTGGAGCGCCAGGGTCTCGTCGCCGAAGCCGCCGGACATGCCGCCCTTCACTCGATGAGCGCAGGCAGGGGAGCGCTCGAGGGGATCGATGGCGTCGCCCGCGTCATCGAACAGCTTGCCGGTGTGCCCTTGCCGGCCTCGGTATGGGAGAGCCAGATCCTGCGCCCCCGCGTGCACGACTATGCGCCGGGCATGCTGGACGAGCTGCTCGCCACCGGCGCGGTCGTGTGGTGCGGCCATGGAAGGCTCAGCGAGGACGACGGCCTGGTGGCCCTTCATCTGCAGGAGTTCGCCGCCGAAACCCTGCCGGTCGAACCGGGCGGCGATGCAGGGAGGAACCTGTCGCCCCTTCAACGCTCGATCCTGGACGTTCTCGCCGATGGCGGGGCCTATTTCGGCTGGCAACTCGCGGCCCTCGCGCAAGCACGGCCGGCAGCGGGCTCGAACGAGACAGGCGGGCGGAGCCCCGACCCGAGTCCGTCCGATCTTCACGCGGCACTCTGGGAGCTTGCCTGGGCCGGATACGTCACCACCGACACGTGGTCGCCGCTGCGCGCGCTCTCCGGCGCACATTCTTTTCAACGACCCCGACAAACCCGGGTCTCCAGGCGGCGCGGCGGGCTTCGCGGGCTCGCGTCAGGCGAACGCCCGTCGCGACCCGGCGCATCGACGTTCGGCGCTCCGACCCTGGCCGGCCGATGGTCGCTGCTGCATCGGGAGCCGGTCGGCGATACGGTGCGCGCGCTCGCGCTGGTCGAGGGCCTTCTCGATCGCTACGGCGTGGTGACGCGCGGCGCCGCCATCGCCGAAGACGTGCCGGGCGGCTTTCCCGCGCTCCAGCCCGTTTTCCGCGGCATGGAGGATACCGGCCGAGTGCTGCGCGGCCGCTTCGTCGAGGGGCTCGGCGCCGCGCAGTTCGCCGAGCGCGCGACGATCGACCGGCTTCGCGAGCTGGCCGAGGCGCGGCCCGCCGAATCCGTTGCGGTCGCACTTTCCGCCGGCGATCCGGCCAATCCCTTCGGCGCGATCCTGCCCTGGCCTTCCCACCCCTCCACGGTCCGCCCCACGCGACGCAGCGGCGCGTTCGTCGTCATCGTCGACGGACGCCTCATGCTCTATCTCGCCCAGGGCGGGCGCAACCTGCTTACCTATGTCGATGCCGAGGATCCCGCCGTCGCCAAGGCAGTGGCCGCCGGCTTGACGGCGCTCTCGGCCGCACTGAAACGCGAGAGGCAACGCACGTTCACGCTCGAGGCGGTCGACGACCGTCCTGTCGGAGCAACGGGGCTGGTCGACGCCCTGCGCGCCATCGGGTTCTCGAGGGTTCCGAGAGGGCTGAGCTGGGACGGTTGACGCGAGCGCGGCGGGATCGTCTCGTCTCCAGAGCTTGCTTTGGAGCCCCTCTCATGTCCCTGTTCTTCCCCCTGACGCTCCCCTGCGGTGCCGTCATCCCGAACCGCATCGCCAAGGCCGCGATGGAAGAAAACATGGCCGACGACGACCATGCCCCCTCGGCCGAACTGCTACGCCTCTACCAGGCCTGGGCCGAGGGCGAGGCCGGACTGATCGTGACCGGCAACGTGATGGTCGACGCCCGTGCGATGACCGGCCCCGGCGGCGTGGTGCTGGAAGACGATCGCCATCTCGACCGCTTCAGGGCCTGGGCCGAGGCCGCGCGCTCGCGCGGCGCGCAGGCGTGGATGCAGATCAATCATCCCGGGCGACAGATGCCGGCGGGCCTCGACCAGGAAACGCTGGCGCCGTCAGCGATCGCGCTGGACCTCGGTGCGCTGTCGAAGCAGTTTGCGGTGCCGAGGGAGATGACCGAGGCGGACATCGCGGAGGTCGAGCGCCGGTTCGTGACCACCGCGATACTGGCCGAGCGGGCAGGATTCACCGGCGTGCAGATCCGAACTGTCCGGCGGCAGCTACGAGGCGCCGGCGATGATGGGCGCGGCGCGCGATGGGCGCAGCCTCGCACGTGAAGCCTATTTCCTCGAATTCGCCCGCGACATCGCTGCGGTCGCGACCATGCCGCTGATGGTCACCGGCGGCATCCGGCGCCGCGAGATTGCACAGCAGGTCCTCGACAGCGGCATCGCGATGGTGGGGATCGCGACCGCACTCGCGATCGAGCCGGGCCTGCCCCGCCACTGGCGGCTCGGACGATCCCCGGTTCCGATGCTCAGGCCCATCTCGTGGAAGAACAAACCGCTCGCCGCGACGGCGCACATGGCCGCCGCCAAGTACCAGTTGACCCGCCTCAGCCGCCAGCGGCAGCCGGCTCCCGGCGTTTCGCCGGCCTGAGCATTGATCGTCTCGCAGACGGATGCAAGATGCCGCGCTCGCCGCTATCGCCGCTGGATGGCTGAGCGAACGAATTCGCAACGTCCCGGTTCAGTGCATGGGACAACGTGAAATCGATGCCGCGCCCGTTCGGGTCAGTCGGGTTCGGCGCCGCGGCCGGGCCACCGAGACGCCGTGCACTTCACTCGGGAACGGCACGTGGTAGAAGCAAAACGCGCGAAAATCGATCGTTCTCGTTCACGACGAGTCTTGCCGGAGCGAATACAGCCGGAAAGCGAGCGTTTCCGACGTCGACAGGCAGTGTCCGGCGCAATGGCGGAACCGCTCGAAGGCGGATGACGGTCATGGTCAGCGGGGTCATCTGAATGGACATGCAGAGAGGCAAGCCCGTGCGCGCGATCGAACGCGCGTTCGACGTGCTGCTGGCGGTCGCGGAGCTGAAGCCGGCTTCGCTGCTCGAGATTCAGGAGCGGTCGGGGCTCCCACGGCCCACCGTGGCGCGGATTCTCAAGACGCTGACGGAGGTCGGCGCGATCCGGCGCGGGATGAAGGACGAGAAGTACCACCTGGCGCACGTGATTGCCGACCTCGCACGCAGGCTCGACCCCAAGGACCTGCTGGCCGAAATCGCCGCACCGTATCTCGACGAGCTGTCGTCTGCGATTCACTGGCCCGCCGTCGTCAGCGTCTACGAGCCCGATCCGGGCGAATACATGCTGGTGCTCGAGTCCAGCGTGAAACGCTCGCGTTTCTACGTGCGGCCCTCCGCCACCAAGGCGCACATCAACGTGCTGCTTTCGTCGCTCGGTGTGGCGTATCTCGCATTCCTCGATGAACCGCGGCGAGCGGTCGTCACGGCGCGGCTGCGGCAGTCGCGCGATTCGCACAACCTGGTTGGCATCGCCGCGGGCGAGCTCGAGCAGCGCCTGGAGCAGGTGCGCCGCCAGGGCTATGCGGGTCGTCATCCCCTGTACCGGGGTGGCTCGTACAACGAGCCGCCGGCGGACGATGGCTTGAGCGGACTCGCAGTGCCGCTGCTGCATGACGACTGCGCTTTCGGATCGCTGAACGTGTACTGGAACCGGAAGGCGATGAAGGTGGAGGAAGCGGCCGTGCGCCACCTGGAGCGCATCAGGGAGGCGGCGAACCGCGTGAGCGCCGAAGCCGGGCGCTGCCTGGTGGCGCAGTCGCTCTTACAGGGGCAATGGCCCGCTGACCATCGGGGTTAACCCGGATTTTTCTGCCCTTCGTGGATTCGGTCCACACAGCGGACCAGTCGCGCATCAGAGAACAGCGTCGCTATCCCGCTTTCTACACTGCTCCGACTCGAATCACGAAGGAGCGGAGACGATGGCGGAACTGGTATTGCGCGAGGACAGGAACGGGCTGACGACGCTCACCCTGAACCGCCCGGAGCGGCTGAACGCGCTGACGGTGGAGATGTTCGCCGAGCTGGAGGAGCACGTGGACGCGATCGCGCGTTCGCCCGAAGGCATCGGGCTGGTGGTCCTGCGCGGCGCCGGCAAGTGCTTCTCCTCGGGACACGACGTGGCCGACATCGCCAGAGGAGAGAAGCTGCCCCGGCCGCACTTTTTCGCCCTGATCCTGCAGAAGCTGTCCAACCTGCCGCAGCCAGTGATCGCAGCGGTTCACGGTTACTGCTACACGGGAGCGCTGGAGACGGCGATCGCCGCCGACGTGCTGTTCGCGGCCGAGGGAACCCGCTTCGCCGACACCCATGCCAAGCTGGGGCTGACGCCGATCTGGGGCATGACCCAGCGCCTGCCCCGCCGCGTCGGCCGCAGCAAGGCACTCGAGATGCTGATGACGGCGCGCCCGTACACCGGGCGCGAGGCGTACGCGATGGGGCTGGTAGACATCTGCGTGCCGGACGACTCGTTCGAGTCGGAACTGCGTCACCTCACCGACGGCATCCTGGAGCAATCGTGGCTCAGCTTCCAGCGCTACAAGAAGCTGCTGAAGGATACCGACGGCCTGCCGCTGGAAGCGGGCCTCGCGTACGAGATCCTGTACAGCCCGGGACGCGGGCCGGATACGCCGCAGCGGCTGCAGGCTTTCCTGAACCGGAAGAAGACGGCCTGACGCTCGCAGCCGGCAACCGGTCCCTCCTGAGAGGCACTCGATGCAGCTCCCGGCCGTCACGCTCGAAGACAAGTACACGTTGCTCAACGGGCGCGTCTTCCTCTCCGCCACCCAGGCGCTGGTGCGGCTGCCGATGCTGCAGCGCGAGCGCGACCTGGCCGCAGGGCTCGACACCGGAGGGCTGATCTCCGGTTACCGGGGCTCGCCGCTGGGCAGCTACGACAAGGAGCTGTGGGAAGCCGCACCTCTGCTGAAGCGGCACAACATCCGGTTCCAGCCGGGGTTGAACGAAGACCTTGCGGCCACGGCGATCTGGGGGAGCCAGCAGGTCGGGATGGTCGCCGGCGCCACCGTCGACGGGGTGTTCGGCATCTGGTACGGCAAAGGCTTCGGCGTAGACCGCTCGGTAGACGTCTTCAAGCACGCCAACTCGGCCGGCAGCTCGCGCCACGGCGGCGTGCTGGTGGTAGCGGGAGACGATCACGGCGCGACGTCCTCCTGGATCGCCCACCAGAGCGAGCAGGTGTTCATGGCCGCCATGATCCCGGTGCTCAATCCCGCGTCGGTGCAGGAATACCTCGACTTCGGCCTGTATGGGTTCGCCCTGTCGCGGTTCTCCGGCTGCTGGGTCGGTTTCAAGGCGATTTCGGAGACGCTCGGGAGTTCTGCGTCGGTGGAGATCGACCCGCAGCGGGTCCCGATTCACTTGCCGCAGGATTTCGAGATGCCGCCGGATGGCCTGAACATCCGGTGGCCGGATCTGGCGCCCGATTCGGAGCGCCGCCTGCATGGGCCGAAGATGGCCGCCGTGGCCGCGTTCGCACGCGCCAACACCATCGACCGGCTGGTATTCGACGCACCGCAGGCCCGCCTGGGAATACTTGCCGCAGGCAAGGGCTACCTGGACGTGCGCCAGGCGCTGGCGGACCTCGGTCTGGACGAGGATGGGATGCGGTCGTTGGGCATTCGCCTCTACAAGCCGGGCCTGACCTGGCCGCTGGAGGAAACCGGCGCGCTTCGTTTCGCGCAAGGACTCGCCGACGTGCTGGTGGTGGAGGAAAAGCGCGACTTCATCGAAAGCCAGCTGGTGCGCATCCTCTATCACATGGAGCCTGGCCGCCGGCCCAGCGTAGTCGGCAGGCGCGACGAATCGGGGCCGTTGCTGCCGTCCACCGGTGAACTGACTCCTGTCATGGTGGCACGCGCCATCGTGAAGCGGCTGCGGCGGCTGGGTGTCGAGCGCCCGGACTTCGTCGAGCGCCTCGCCCGCATGGAGTCCTTCGAGCGCGTGCTGCAATTGCCGCTGCCGAAGGTCCAGCGGACTGCCTCGTTCTGCTCCGGCTGTCCGCACAATACGTCCACCCGCGTCCCGGCCGGCAGCCGGGCGCTGGCGGGTATCGGCTGCCACACGATGGCGCTGCGCATCCCCTCCCGCAACACCCAGTTCATCACCCAGATGGGCGGCGAGGGTGCCAACTGGATCGGACAGGCTGGCTTCACGCGCGAGAAGCACGTGTTCCAGAACCTGGGCGATGGCACCTACATGCATAGCGGCCTGCTGGCGGTCCGTGCCGCCGTCGCAGCCGGCGTGAACATCACTTACAAGATCCTGTTCAACGACGCGGTCGCCATGACCGGCGGGCAGCCCGTGGAAGGCCAGATCACCGTCCCGCGGATCGTGCAGCAACTGCTTGCCGAGGGCGTGACGCAGGTGACGGTGGTGACCGACGAGCCGGCCAAATACGCGAGGAACGCGCTGCCAGCCGCAACGCCGGTGCGGCATCGGTCGCAGCTCGACGAGGTGCAGCGGCAACTTCGGGACATGGCAGGGGTAACGGCACTGGTGTACGACCAGACCTGCGCAGCCGAGAAGCGGCGGCGACGCAAGAAAGGCCTGTACCCGGATCCACCCCGGCGCGTGTTCATCAACGAAGCCGTCTGCGAGGGCTGCGGCGACTGTTCGGAGGCATCGAACTGCATCTCGCTTGCGCCGCACGAAACGGAACTGGGCCGCAAACGCCGGATATCACAGTCCAACTGCAACAAGGATTTCTCCTGCATCGACGGGTTCTGCCCGAGCTTCGTGACCGTACACGGCGGATCGCTGCGCAGACTCGCACCGTCCGGGCGCGATCCGGCCGATGGCCTCCTGGCCGCGTTGCCGCAGCCGCAGCCGGCTGCGCTGGAGCGGCCCTATTCGATCCTGGTCACGGGCATCGGCGGCACGGGAGTGATCACCATCGGCGCACTGCTCGGGATGGCCGCGCACCTGGAAGGCAAGGCGTGCACCATCCTGGATTTCACCGGCGTGGCTCAGAAGAACGGCGCGGTGATGAGCCACGTGCGCCTGGCCGGCCGCCCCGACGAACTGCACGCGGTGCGCATCGCCGCGGGCAGCGCGGACCTCGTTCTGGCGTGCGACATGCTGGTGGCCGTCATGCCGCAGGCGCTGGCGCGCATGGCGCAGGGGGTCACGCGCGCCGTAGTGAACAGCGACCTTCAGCCGACCGCCGCTTTCGCGCTCGACCCCGATCTCGATTTCGATGCGCCGTCCATGCGGCGCACTCTGGCCGACACCGTCGGCGCGACCGATGTCGACTTCCTGGATGCGACGACGATGGCGACCGCACTGCTCGGCGACGCGATCGCAACCAACCTGTTCATGCTGGGCTACGCATGGCAGAAAGGCCTGGTGCCCCTCGGACGCGAGGCGATCGAACGCGCCGTCGAGCTGAACGCCGCCGCCGTCGAGAGCAACAAGCTCGCGTTCGCGTGGGGCCGACTGGCTGCGCATGACTGCGCCCGCGTGCGGGAGGCGCTGCGGCCGCTGGCAAGCGAGCCGTCACCGCGACCGCGCAGCGCCGCAGAACTTCTGGAGGATCGAGCCCGCCGGCTCACCGAGTACCAGGACGCCGCGTATGCGCAACGCTATCGCGACGCGGTGGTCCAGGCGCAGGCGGCCGAACAGGCGCGCGTGCCGGGCAGCACCGCCTTCGCGGAGGCGGTGGCGCGCCAGCTGTACCGGCTGATGGCCTACAAGGACGAATACGAGGTGGCACGGCTCTACACGAACGGCGGTTTCACGCAGCGCCTGCGCGAACAGTTCGACGGCGACGTGAAGCTGACGTTCCATCTCGCTCCACCGCTGTTCGCGGCGCGCGATCCGGCCACCGGCAGGCTGCGCAAGCGTGCCTATGGTCCGTGGATGTTCACGGTCATGAAGATGCTGGCCCGCCTCAAGGCACTGCGCGGCTCCCCGTTCGACCCGTTCGGGCATACGGCCGAGCGCCGCACGGAACGGCGGCTGATCGGCGAATACGAAGAACAGGTGCGGGAACTGGCCGCGCAGCTCACGCCCGCGAACCATGCGTTGGCGGTGGAAATCGCGAGCGTGCCGGAACGTATCCGTGGCTTCGGCCACGTGAAGGAGAAGAACCTGACGGAGGCGACCAGGCGGCAGGATCAGTTGCTGACGCGGTTCCGCCAGCTGTCCGCTGCGACTGTCGTTTCGCAGCGCCGGGAAGAAGCGGAGGACGTCGCGGTTCCGCAATAAGATGTCCCGCGCGGCCAGACGACCGGCATGGACGCCGACGCACGCTGGAGCGCACCCGTAACGATCATGCCAGGAGGTCATCCGATGAACACATCTTTCGTCCTCCGCAGCCTGATGCTGCCGCTGCTGTTCGCCGCCTTCCAGCAGCCAACGCCTGCCATCGCCCGATCCGCGGGGGATAGCGGCGCCTACCCCAGCAAGCCTGTCGAGCTCGTCGTACCGTTCCCCGCGGGCGGTGCCACCGATGCGATCGGCCGGGCACTGGCCAGAGCCCTGCCGAAGTACCTGCCGAATCCGCAGCCGGTGGTAGTGATCAACATCCCCGGCGCAGGCGGCGTGGTTGGAACCACGGCGGTCTACAACGCCAAGCCCGATGGTTACCGCATCGGTCTGGCCGGCTACGGGTCGTTCAACATCCAGCCGCACTACGGCAACACCGTCTACGCCCACGACGGACTGCAGCAGATCGCGCGGGTGGTGAGCTATCCGATGGTGATGTTCGTGAGGAACGACGCTCCGTGGAAGTCGTTCGAGGAGTGGCTGGCCTACGTGAAGCAGAACCCGGACCGATTCGCCTACGCGGTGGCGGGCAACGGTTCGGCCACGCACATCGCAATGGAGAACATCAACCAGAAGGCCGGCATCAAGACCAAGGCAGTGGTGTTTCCCGGCGGCGCGGCGCAGATCACCGCGTTGCTGGGAGGTCACGTGCACGGCGCGATCCTGGGCGTGGGCGAAGCCAAGCCCTACCTGGAGTCGGGCGACCTGCGCATCCTGTTCAACGCCGGCAGCCAGCAAGACGAATACACCGCCGACGCGGCGTGGCTGAAGAGAAAGGGGATCGACGTGAGCGGAGACATCAGCTTCAGCGCGATCGCGCCCAAGGGCACTCCGCCGGCCATCGTGGCGACGTTGCACGACGCACTAAGCAAGGCGCTCGAAGACCCCGAAGTGATCGAACAGTATCGCAAGCTGGGCCTGAAGCCCGCCTACGCCAGCGGCGAGAGCGTGCAGAAGGAGCTCGGTGCCAGCTTCGCCGCCAATCGAGAGGTCCTGCTGAGGATCGGGCTGCTGAAATGAGCCTGCGAGGCAAGTTCAACTCGGATACCTGGGGAGGCCTCGCCTTCCTGACGCTCGCACTGGTGTTCGGCTGGCAATCGTTGGGACTGTCGTACACCAGCCCCGCAGGCCCGGGGCCGCGCTTTTTCCCGATCTGGCTCAGCGGCGCGCTGGCCTGCCTGTCGCTTCTCTACATCCGGGGTTCGCTGACGGGTGAGGAGCGCTCGGCGGAAACGGCCCGGCCGCCACGGCCGGTGCTGGCCGTAAGCGCGTGGATGCTCCTGTTCATCGTGGCCCTGCCCCATGCCGGGTTCGTGCTGACCACCACCGCTTTCCTCTTCCTGCTGCTGAGCCGGGGCTACCGGTGGAAAGTCAGCCTGCCGCTCGCCATCGCGATGGCGCTGCTGCTGTTCTGGCTGTTCCGCTTCGCGCTGCGCATCCAGTTGCCGGTGAACAGCCTGGGGTTCTGAGCGGCCATGGACTCCCTCGCGCTCCTGCTCCATGGCTTCGAGCTCGCGTTCACCTGGGTGAACCTGCTGTATTGCCTCGTCGGCGTAACGGTGGGGATGCTGGTCGGCGTGCTGCCGGGGCTCGGACCGGTAACCACCACCGCGCTGCTCCTGCCGATCACCTACGGCATGGAGCCGATCTCCGCGATCATCATGCTCACGGGCATCTTCTACGCTGCGATGTACGGCGGCACGATCACGTCCGTCCTCATCAACGTGCCGGGCGAGGCGGCATCCATCGTCACCTGCATCGACGGCTATCGCATGGCCAGGCAAGGCCGCGCGGGTGCCGCGCTGGGCGTGGCCGCAATCGGTTCCTTCATCGGCGGGATCGTGGCGGTGCTGGCCCTGGCTTTCCTGGGGCCGACGCTGGCTCGACTGGCGCTGCGGTTCGGGCCGCCCGAATACTTCGCGCTGCTCGTGTTCGGGTTGCTGATGGTCGTGGCGCTGATCGGCAAATCGGTGGTCAAGGGGATGATCGCCGCCGTCCTCGGCCTGCTGCTGTCCATGATCGGGCTGGACCCGGTCTCCGGCGCGATGCGCTTCACCTTCGGACAAGCGAAGCTGCTCGACGGCCTGGACTTCGTCGTGCTGGTCATGGGCCTGTACGGTGTCGCCGAGATCCTGAGTTCGATCGAGAAGCAGGTCGAGATGAGTCGTCCCGCGCGCATCCAGGGATTGTTCCCGCAGCGCGACGAGTGGAAACCGACCTTGAAGGCGATGGGACGAGGCACCGCACTGGGCATGGTTCTGGGGCTGATCCCGGGCGCCAACACCGTCATCTCTTCGATTCTCTCGTATGCACTGGAGAAGAAGGTTGCGAAAGACCCGTCGCGTTTCGGCAATGGTGCGATCGAAGGGGTCGCCGGGCCGGAAACGGCGAACAACGCGCATGCCGGCGCCGCGCTGATTCCGCTGTTCACCCTCGGCATCCCCGGCTCGGCCGCCACGGCGGTGCTCCTCGGCGGCTTCATCATGCACGGCCTGATGCCGGGCCCGGCCCTGTTCGCCAAGAACCCCGATGTGGTCTGGGGCGTGATCGCCAGCATGTTCATCGGCAACGCGATCCTGCTGGTGTTCAATCTGCCGCTGGCCCGCATCTGGGCCAAGCTGACGCTAGTGCCCTACAAGTTGCTGTACCCGATCATCCTGGTGTTCATCATGATGGGCACCTACAGCGTGAACGGCAGCGTCTGGGACATGGTGGCGACGCTGGTGTTCGGCCTCTTCGGCTACTGCATGAACAAGCTGGAGATCCCGCTGGCAGCGACCATCCTCACCTTCGTGCTCGGCAGACAGATCGAAACCTCGCTGCTGCAGTCCCTGACCCTGTCCGAAAACGGTGCGCTCATCTTCTTCCAGCGCCCCATCTCGGCCACCTTCCTGGTCCTGGCCATCGTCGCAGTGCTGGTGAGCGCGGTCGCGCGCATCCGGCGCGCCAGGACCCTGACGTACCGCCTGGACACCCATTAGCGCCGGGCGTCCGGGCCTATCCATGAAGGTCCCACGAGGAGACACGCGATGCGACAGTTGAACATCGGGCGCCGCCGGGCGCTGGTCCTGATCGGCGCGACTGCATGCCAGCCGCTGTTCGCCGCAGAGGGTTTTCCCAGCCGGCCGATCGAGCTGGTGGTGCCGTTCCCGCCGGGCGGCACCACGGATCTGATGGGTCGCGCGCTCGCACGTGCCATGGCCAGGCATCTGCCCAACAACCAGTCGGTGGTGGTGGTGAATGTCTCGGGCGCCAGCGGCATCGTCGGGATCACCAGCGTGTACAACGCCAAGCCGGACGGCTACCGGATCGGACTGGCCGGCTACACGACGTTCTCGCTGCACCCGCACTATGGGCGGACCGCCTTCACGCACGACGGACTGCAGCACCTCGGCCGGGTCGCCAATTTCTCGCAGGTGATGCTGGTGCGGAAGGACGCGCCGTGGGAGACGTTCGAGGACTGGATCGCGCACGTGAAGCGGAACCCGGACAAGTTCACCTATGGCGTACCGGGGGTCGGGTCGATCCTGCACATCACGATGGAACTGATCAACCAGAAGGCGGGCCTGAAGACCCGGGCCGTGGCGTTCAACGGCGGCGCCGAGCAGATGGCAGCGCTGCTTGGAGGCCATGTGCAGGGCGCGATCTCCGGTGTGGGCGATGCCAAGACGTACCTCGATTCGGGCGAATTGCGGATCCTGTTCAACGCCGGCACCGGCAGTGACAGTTACACGGCGAAGGCGCCGACGGTCAAGGAGAAAGGCGTCGACGTGGCGGTCGACATCGCCTTCAGCGCTGTTGCACCGAAGGGCATTCCGCCGGATGCGCTGTCCGTGCTGCAGGAGGCCGTGCGCAAGGCGCTCGACGATCCGCAGCTGGCCGAGCAGTTCCGGAACGTGGGACTGAAACCGGGTTATGCAACACCGCAGACGGTGCAACAGGAGATCGACGCGCAGTTCGCGGCCAACCGCGAGGTGTTGCTCAAGCTGGGCCTGATCAAGTGACCGGCCGCGGCGAAAAAGCGATGCCGGGTTTCCTGTGGCTGCGGCAGGTGTGCCTGGTGGCGCGCGTGCTGGAGCCGGTGGAGTCGGACCTGGCCCAGGTGTTCGACCTCGGTGCCTGCCTGCACGACAACCTGTTCGGCGGCAAGTTCGGCATCCACAACGTCGTGTTCCCGGTCGCAGGCGCCTTCCTCGAGGTGACGGCCCCCCACCCGGGCGCGGACCCGCTGCAGACGCCGGCCGGCCGCTACCTGGAGCGGCGCAAGGGTGATGGCGGCTACATGGTGATCCTCGAGTGCGATGACGTCGATCGCCGTGCTGCGCACATGGAGTCGCTGGGGGTGCGTATCGTGCTGCACCCGCGGCACGACGATTTCAACGAGATCCAGTTGCACCCGCGCGATACGGGCGGCGCCCTGATTGCGATCAACGAGACCCGGGGAAGGACCACCATGCTGGAGGGACCGTACTCGCCCGCCGGGCCGCAGTGGTGGCTCGAGGCGCGCACCAGCTCGGTCGCCCGCGGCATACCGGCGGTGGAATTGCAGAGCGCCGACCCGGAAAACCTGGCCCTGCGCTGGAGCCGTATCCTGGAGCGCGAGGTGAGCCGCGATGCGTCGGGCGTTCCCGCCATCCGTCTCGACGTCGGCAGCCTTCGCTTCGTGGAAGCCGCCGACGGCCGCGGAGAAGGACTGGCAGGCGTCGACATCGCCGTCACCGATCCGCCGGCGGTGCTGGCGACGGCGCAGCAGCGCGGGCTGGCGACGACGGCGCACACCGTCCTCATCGGCGGCACCCGCTTCCGCCTGGTCCCGGCGCGGCTGCGCCACGGTGCGGCACGAGAGGAGCGGAACCCATGAAGACGCGCATCACGGAACTGCTGCACATCCGCTATCCGATCGTGCAGGGCGGCATGCAATGGGTTTCGACCGCGGAGCTGGCAGCGGCCGTTTCCAACTCGGGCGGGCTGGGTGTATTGAGCGCACTCACGCAGCCCACGCCGGAGGACCTGGCGCGCGAGATCGCGCGCTGCCGCGCCTTGACCGACCGGCCCTTCGGCGTCAACGTCACCATGCTGCGCATGGTCAACCCGCCGCCGTTCGACCGCATCTTCGGCGCCATCGTCGACGGCGGCGTGCGCATCGTCGAGACGGCAGGCAACGTGTCCCAGGAAATCATCGACCACCTGAAGCGGCACGGCGTGACGATCGTGCACAAGTGCACTTCGGTGCGGCACGCGCTGGCGGCGCAACGTCGCGGAGTCGACGTGGTCAGCATCGACGGCTTCGAATGCGCGGGCCACCCCGGGGAGGACGACGTGCCGGGACTGGTACTCATTCCGGCGGCGGTGCGCGCATTGCAGATCCCGGTGATCGCCTCCGGCGGAATCGCCGACGGCCGTGGCATGGCGGCTGCACTGGCGCTTGGCGCCGAGGGCGTCAACATGGGCACGCGCTTCGTGGTGACGCGCGAAGCGCCGGTGCACGAGCGCATCAAGCAGGCACTGGTCGGCGCGTGCGAGCGCGATACGCGCCTGATCATGCGCAGCCTGAAGAACAGCGCACGGGTCTTCGCCAATGCGATCGCGGAGGAAGTGCAGGCGCTCGAGGAACGGGCCGGCGCCACCTTCCAGGACATTCAGCCTCTGGTCACGGGCGCGCGCGGCAAGGAGGCGCTGCACTTCGGCAATGTGGATGCGGGACTGATCTGGGCCGGGCAGGCGATCGGCCTGATCGACGACATCCCCACCTGCGCCGAACTGGTGGAACGCGTGGTGTCCGAGTGCCGGGCACGATTGGCAGCCGCCAGCGCGCTGTGCTGATCCGAAGCGATACGCTGCGCGGCGGTGATGGCGCGCTTGCCCCCAGGATCTCGCCGATGCGCTGGGCGGGTACGCCGATCTCCTTCGCCAGCCTGTAGTTGCTCATGCCAAGGGGCTTGAGGAATTCCTCCGCCAGCATCTCGCCTTCAGCTGCTCCAGTCGGTTCGCTGGCGGTGCGCGCAGGTCCTCGATACGTCGCGCCAGATCGAGCTGTTTCAACTTGCGCAGCGCCGGCTCATCGCGCCCGCTGCCGCGTGAACCGTCGCGCCACGCTGACGAACAGCGCCGCGAGGTCCGCGGCCGCCGGCGTCGGCCGCGCATCGGCCCAGCGGATCAGCGACAGGCTGCCGCTACGGGGGCTGATCTCCAGCGGCAGCCGTACCAGCCCGGAGCCGGCCGGCAGCGCCTCGAACACCTCGGCCGGCAGGACGCCGACCAGATCGCTGCCGGACACCAGTCGCACCAGCCCGGTCAAGGTCTCGCAGTAGACCGGGCAGCGCGGCACGGGCAGCCGCGCACGCTGGAAGGCCGTGCGCACCATCCGCGCGGAGGAGCCGCTTGCATTGGGCATCACCCATTCGGCCTGCGCCAGTGCGGCGAGCGACTCGGCCTGGGCGAGCGGATGGCCGCGCCGGACGATGGCGACCACGGTGCTGCTGATCAGCGGCGTGACCTGGAACTCGGGGCCGAGCCCGCCCGGCAGGTTGATCACTGCCAGGTCGGGCGTGCCTTCGCGCAGGCCGACGAAACGGTCCGGGAAGGCCGGTGCGACCACATGGACGACCACGTCCGGCCAGCGAGCGCGAAAGCTGCGCATCACCTCCGGCAGCAGCACGATGGTCGCCAGGTGCGACGCCGCCACCATGATCCGCCCCTCGCGCAGGCCGCGCAGCTGGGCGATCTCCTCCGTCGCCTGGCGGATCTGGTCGCGGACGATCCGCGCGCGCGGCAGCAGCGTCGCGCCGTAGGCGGTGGGCTCGACCCCGCGCAGACTGCGCTGGAACAGCAACACGCCCAGGCTCGCCTCGAATCGACGCAGTTGCTTCGTCAGTGCCGGCTGGGTACAGCCGAGCACCCGGGCAGCAGCGGTGAGGCTGCCCGCCTCGGCCAAGGTGGCGACCAGCGAGAAGGCGGCAGGATCGAGCGACATCGGCAGGCTCCGGATCGATGGCGGGATTTCCGCGAGGACGTCGTTTTCCCCCGCGCCTTCACCATAACCTATGGGAATGGACATGAGCAATTCATGGCTGTTCCAGCATGTGTGGCGGCTATAGTGTTCAGCCATGAGCACCGACTCGCTCGAACCGGCACCGGTGGGAAAGCCGCAAGGCCCCCGGTCGAGACCGGCGACGTGATCTTCCTGCCGAGAAAGCAGCTGCATTCGCTCGAATGCGCCAGCGCCGAGCCGATACAGCTCGTCGGCGCGATCCACCCGGGCGACAACCCCGGCATCAACGACTACTGACCCGTCGGCCGGCTCGTCGCCGACCCTCGAACCGCCCCGCACGGAGACCGCGATGAACGCCCCCGGCCGCATGCCCTCGAACCGCCCCGACGCCGCAGCCCGGTGCGACGACCTGACTCGCGAGGACTGCGTCGCCCTCGATGCCGGCGACCCGCTGGCCGCGATGCGGGCGGCCTTCATGCCGGCGCCCGAGGGCTGGATCTGCCTGGATGCGAATTCGCTCGGGGCCTGCCCGACGGCCGCGGCCGATCGGGTGCAGGCACTGATGCAGCAGCAATGGGCCGGCCTGCGCAGCCAGGCCTGGGGCCTCCCCGAATGGCTGGAAGGGCCGCAGCGGCTCGGCGCGGCCTTCGCGCCGCTGCTCGGCGCCCGGGCCGACGAGGTCGTCGCGGCCGACAACACCACGACGATGCTGTTCAAGCTGCTCGACTACGCGCTGCGGGTCGCGCAGGCCCGCGATTCCGCACGTCGGGTCGTCGTCTATGAGGCCGACGGCTTCCCGACCGACTGCCACGTCATCCAGGGCATGATCCGGCATGCGGACGGCCGGCTGCAGGCCCGGACCCTCCCCACCAGTGCCGACCCGCAGGCGATGGATGCCGCGCTGGATGCGGCGCTGGGGCCGGACGTGGCGGTGGTGCTGCTGACCCACGGCGACTACCGTAGCGGCCATCGCTGGGCAATCCCGGACGTGGTCCGCCGCGTTCATGCGGCCGGCGGCCTGACGCTCTGGGACCTGTCGCATACCGCCGGCGCGGTGCCGATCGCACTCGATGCGAGCCGCGCCGACTTCGCGGTGGGCTGCGGCTACAAGTACCTGTGCGGCGGCCCCGGAGCACCGGCGCTCGCCTACATCCGCAAGGACCTGCAGGACCTGGACTGGCCGACGCTGCCCGGCTGGCTCGGGCATGCCGACCCGATGGCCTTCGCCTGCGCCTACGAACCGGCCCGCGGCATGGCGAGCCTGATCGGCGGCACGATGCCGGTGCTGCAGAACGCGGTAATGGCCGCGGCCGCCGAAGTCTGGTCCATCGTCGACCCCGCGGCCGTGTTCGCCAAGCACCGGTCGCTGTCCTCGACGCTGATCCGCCTGCTCGACGAGCGCGCCGCCCGCCATGGCGTCGAGCTGATCTCGCCCCGCGACGCCGACCGGCGCGCCGGTCACGTCGCGATCCGCTGCCCGGGCGGTGCGACCACCGCCGACGCCCTCGCCGCAGCCGGCGTGATCGCGACCCTGCGCCGGCCCGACGTGCTGCGGCTGGGCATCTCGGCGCCGACGATCCGGCACGTCGACCTCTGGGACGCCGTCTCCCGCCTGCTCGACAGCCTGCCCCACTGACCCCGCCGACCCCTTTCCGCCTTCCCCAACCCGTCGACTGGAAGCCTGCCATGTCATCGAACCGCCCCGCTCCGTTGCGCCGTCTGTCCCTGCTGACCGTGGGCGCCGCCGCCCTGGCCGCGTTCGCCGCCCCGGCGCCGGTACGCGCCGCCGACTACCAGGGCCCCGTGAAGCTGCTGGTCGGCTTCCCGCCCGGCGGCGCGACCGACGTGGTCGCCCGCACGTTGGGCAACAAGCTGCGGGAGGTGCTCGGCCAGCCGATCATCGTCGAGAACAAGGGCGGCGCCGGCGGCATGATCGCCACCCAGCAGTTGAAGGCCTCGCCCGCCGACGGCTCGACGGTGATGCTGACGATCGACCACTCGCACGTGATCGTGCCGCTGACCTTCAAGGCCCCGGGCTACAACCCGGCCACCGACTTCACCGCGATCGCCGGCGTGGCGCAATACTTCAACGCGCTGGCCGTCTCGAGCACGCTGGGCGTGAAGACCATGAAGGAGTTCGGCGCCTGGCTCAAGGCCAACCCCGGCAAGGCCAACTTCGGCGTGCCGGCCGCCGGCAGCGTGCCGCAGTTCGCCAGCCTGATCGTCGGCGACGCGCTGGGCGTGAAGGCGGTGCCGGTACCCTACCGCGGCGGCGCACCGCTGGTGGCCGACCTGCTGGCCGGCCAGGTGCCCGCCGGTATCGCCAGCCTCACCGAGGTGATCGAGCACCATCGGACCGGCAAGATGCAGGTGCTCGCCGTTTCCGGCGAGGCTCGGGCCAAGGTGGCTCCCGACGTGCCGACCTTCAAGGACCTGGGCATGAAGGGCATCGACAAGAACCCCTGGCTGGCCTTCTTCGGCCCGAAGGACATGCCCATCGCCTTCGTCGAGCGCTTCTCCAAGGCCGTGGCCAAGGTGCTGCAGGACCCGGAAGTGATCGAGAAGCTCGCCAAGATGGGCAACGAAGTCACCTATGCGCCGCCGGCCGAATTGGAGCGCTGGGTCATGGAAGCCACCGCGCACTGGGGCCCGGTGATCAAGGCATCCGGCTACGAACTGCAGTAGCCCTCGGGCCGGGCATCGCGACGGACGATGACGGGCGCTTCGGCGGCGCCCAGCCCGGGGTTCGCCCCGGGCTCGCGAGCCCTTTGGCGACTCGACGCGCAGCACCGCCCGGGCGCCGTGCTCGGAGCCGATGCTGCAAGTTTCATGGCGGGCGTGTCCGAGGCAGGCGCCGCTCAGCTGGCGCGGTCAAGTTCTGCCTCGCGCGTCCTCGCCTTCGGCGGAGGTGGTTGCCTGCCATCAGGCACCCTCCGAAAAGCGTAGGCCGCACGCACGTCAGAGCGGCATCTCGACCCTTCCCCTCACCGCCGCGCATCCTGCGCCGCGCGCGATCGCAGCGAAGAGCGCCCTACTCCCACTTGATGGTTTCCTGTCATCTTAAGTTATTGAAAAAACTAAGATCTTCTTGAAACCGAACAAGAAGCCCTTGATATCGAACGCGATGCCATCGTCCAGGTCGATCGCACGGATCTCGCGGAACGTCTCGAGCATGGGTTCGGGCGCCGGATCGCCATACCCGAGCAGATCCACGTCGCGGGTGGGGCGGTGCGGATCCTCGAACCATGTCGTTATCAGCATCGCGCCCTTGAGCACGAAGCGGTCGCGGTGCGATGAGACGCTGAGCCGATGCAGCAGGCGCTCGATGGCGTAGCGCGTCAGCAGAAGGTCGAACTGTTGGCCCTTCTGCTTCGCCAGATTGAGCAGGCGTGCTCGAACCGACGCACCGATGTCGCGGCGCTTCTTCGGCTCAGGCATCGGAGGTCAACGCGGTGACGTACGGCTCCATGATCTTCCAGACCTTCGCCTTGACGGCCTGCCTGGCAATCTCGGCGGGCTGCGTCCTCCTTTGCCTCAGGCTCTCGCGCAGCCCTTCCAGCGCGACGTTGACGCCGACGGTCCGTCGATAGCGGAACAGGTCGGCGACGGTTCGCGCGACGCCGAAGATCGGCACCGACACGCCGTCGATGACATGCCGCTCCACGTCGTCTGCGAGGCGGTCCTCGGAGAAGCGGGCGAACCGAATGGCCGGATACGCGAGCTTCGGACGCCATTCCTTCAGTCCGATGGCCATCCAGACCTTCGGGGGGATCTGGTCGGTCAGGCCATGGAAGGCCAGCGCCGACGTGAGGCACACGACACCCTTGGGGACGAGCTTGGAGGCCTCGGCCAGTGTATGGTTGGCGTCCAAGGGCACGTCCGGGAGCTGGTACAGCCCGCGGGTCAGCCGCACGATGGCCCCTTCCCGCTCCAGCCGCGAGACGGTTGCCGCGGTGATGCCCTGCGCCATCAGCTCGCTCAGGCGAGCCATACCCGTGCCGCGCAGATGCGCGAGGGCAAGATCGCGTTGGCTCAGGGTGCGGCCGGATTCCACTGATACAAATCCTTTGGGAAGGATAGAAACTATCCTAGGTTTTATATCGCGTGTCCACCCCTAGCGGCATGCCGCTGTCGGACTCTCGGGCTGCGACCCGCGCTTCGTACCGAATCGCGGCCATCCGGCTTTGATCCCTGACGCTTCCGGCCCCTTCAAAGGCCCGCGCGCTGTGCTTGCAGCTGCGTCCTCCCTTAGCGGCCGCCTCCGAACCTGTGACGGCTGCACTGCCCCGTACAGCTGTCCGTCCCCGGCAATCCCGCCCGACCCTTCCGGAGCCGATCATGTCGAACGAACTCGTTCTCTACCTGACGTCCCTGGAACCATTCCTCTGCCCCCACTACGGCTTGGAACGGCGATGACGTCGATCTGTTGTGACAGAGGTCCATCTCTGCAGATAAAGCGCGTGGTAATTTTCTGACGCGACAACATCAACGAGAGGTCCCGGAATGCAACGGTGACCCGTCGACATCCGCTTCGACGAGGCAAGCTGTCACGCCAAGCCTGCTCGTCTCGTCGCAGTAGGTGGCTCGCCCGATGAACCAGTCGACCTGAACAATGCCTCTCGCGCTGGTGGCGGATCGTCGCCGCCTTCGGCGGCCTTTTTCCTGCCGTGAGCCTTGTGACAACCGGCCTTGGGTATGAGCAACTACGGCGTTCTGGGACTGTACGACGACCTCAAGACCCTGCGCGAGCAACCGCACTGGAAGCTGCTTGCCGCGCACGGTGCATCCGCCGTTGCAGCCAGCCTGTACTGCCTGTTCCTGGATGGTCCTGAACGGCAACTCCCTGCCTCCGCGGTGCATGAGCGACTGACTCGGCACCTCGAACTGCTGCGAAGCATCGGCGTGGACATGCCACAGACCGCCCAAGGCTACGTGCTGGACTGGCTCGCGCAGGGGTGGCTGCGGCGCGAGTACCCCGAAGGCGCAACCGAAGAACAGTACGAGCTTACCGCGGACGCCGCCGACACGCTGCGCCACCTGATGAGATTGAACCGGCCGCGGTCCTTCGCCACCGAGAGCCGACTCACGTCGGTTCTGCAGTTGCTCCATTCGCTGGCTGAGGCGACCGACACCAACCCGGAGACCCGAGTTGCCGCGCTGTTGGCCGAGCGCGAGCGCATTGACGCTCAGATCGAAGCAGTCAAGGCCGGTCGCTTCAGCACCTTGCCGGTAGACCGGGCGGTCGAACGCGCTCGTGAAGTCATCTCTCAGGGAGAGGAACTGCTGGGTGACTTCGACAAGGTTCGCGAACTCTTCGCGGAGATCAACCTGCAACTTCGCAAAGATTTGGTCGAGAACGATGGCGCCCGCGGAGAGGTGCTGTCCAAGATCTTCGACGGCATCGACGTCCTCAAGCAAACCGATGCCGGCAAGGTGTTCGAGGCGTTCTGGAACCTGCTTATCGACCCGTTGGCCTCTGCACGATTCGAGGAGGCGCTGCAGCAGGCTGTCGCGCGGCCCTTCGCCGGCAGTCTCAGTATCGAAGAGCGACGCTTCCTAGCGCACCTCAAGTCACGGTTGGTCGATCACGCGGCCGTCGTCCACGGCGTGCAGTCCAGCTTCGCCTCGGGCCTGCAGTCGTTTGTGCGCAGCCGCGAGTTCGCCGAACAGCGACGCATCACCAAACTACTGAAGTCAGCACAGCAGGCTGCCCTCGCGGCAGCCGAAGACATCCGACCCAACAGGCGCCTAGACTTTTACCTCGTGCGCACGAGTGCCGCCATCCGTTCGGCATCGCAGTGGCTGCTGCATGACCCGCTCGTCCGGACGGCGGACACCTCCATGGAATCCTCCGAACCTAGCAATCTGCGGCTGGAGGACATCCAGGACTTGGTACAGCGGTCGGAGATCGACGTGCGCACGCTGCGCAAGAACCTCCGAGCGGTCCTGGCAGAGGCTTCGCCAGTGACTATCGGGCAAGTCCTGCAGCGCCACCCAGCTCGCCAAGGCCTGGGCACGGTGGTGGGCTATCTGCACCTGGCAGTGCGGCACGCAGTTGCTGCCGAAGGCCGAGAAAGCATCCGCTGGGAAGGCGGCGATGGGACGTGGCGCCGCGCCAGCGCGCCGCTCTTCTACTTCGTCCAGGAGCGCACACATGAGCTCGCCGATTGACGACACCTCGTCGAGCACCGGATTACCGGGGGACATCCCGCGCTTATTGTTGAAGCCGGAACTGCAAGAAGCGTCCACGGGATTTTCGGCACTGTCAGCCGTTCCGGAAGAGGTTCCCGGCGACGACATCAAGCTCGATTCGCAGGTTGACCTGCCTGATGACCGGCTGTTTGAGGGCGACACAGGCACACTCAAAGGCGAAACTCGCCGCTGCCTTGTTGTATTGCTCAGCGGCCCGAGCGTCGACGGGCGGCGCCAACCGGCGCTCTGGCAAGTGCTGGTTCGAGACCGGCGCGAGCTTCAATCCCGCCTACATGACATCTTTCTCGACCTGGTCGTCGACATCGACCAGCAGGTTGCGTTCATCCGGCAGATCGCGAGCGAGGATGGCGACAGCATTCCCATCCTCCTCCGCCGCCAGCAGCTGACCTTCATCGAATCGGCTCTGGTGCTGTTCTTGCGCCAACGTTTGACCGAGGCCGACTCCGTGAACGAACGTGCGGTTGTCTCTGCGTTGGAAATGACGGACCACCTGTCCGTCTTCGAGAAGGCGAACAACACGGATGGCGTGAAGTTCGACAAGCAGTGCGTCGCCGCCATCGAGAAGTGCAAGCAACTCAACCTCATCCGCCCGATCCGCGCAAGTGACGGCCGTTTCGAGGTCTCTCCTACCCTCAAGCTCCTGTTCGGCGCCGAAGACATTCAGGCGCTCACCGCGGCGTACGAGACATTCAAGATAGCGGCGGCCGACGATGACCTAGCGAGCCTGGACGAGGCAATCGCCAAAGGAATGGCTGAAGGTGCAGCGCCGGACTTCGAAGAAGCGCAGGGAGCGGATTGATGTTGGAGGACACCGACGCCGAGCAAGCTGCCAGGGAGCTTTTCGAGACTGCCGCGACACACGGTGCCGAGCAGGTCCTGCGCCTCAAGCGTGAAGAGCTTGAGCAATTCAAGCTTGTCCAGGTACAGAGCTTCAACTGGGGCACGTTCAGCGGGCACCTCAAGGTTGACGTCGCACCCAAGGGGATGCTCTTCATTGGCCCCTCCGGTTCGGGCAAGTCCACCATCTTCGACTCGCACGCCTCGCTCCTGACGCCGCCGCGGTGGCTGAACTTCAACGTCGCGGCCCGCGAATCCGAAAGCCGCCAGGATCGCAACCTGGTCACCTACGTCCGAGGTGTGTGGGGCGAGCAAACCGGTAGTGCCGGCGAGATCTCCGACCAGCAGCTGCGTCCCAGGCCAACTTGGTCCGCAATCGCCGAGACCTACCGCAGCGGCGAAGGCAAGGTGGTGACGCTCGCACACGTCTATTGGATCCGCACGGCGTCCAACGCTTCGCGGGATGTCGGGAAGCGCTATCTCGTGGCTGAACGCGCTCTCGACCTGGCTGAGCTAAAGTTTTTTCCCGAGAGCCAGTTCAACGCGCGGCGCTTCAAGACCGATCTACCCGGCGTCTACGACACCGACGCCTTCAGCGAGTACCAGGAGCGCTTTCGCTCTCGGCTCGGTATCGACAGCGAACACGCGCTCAAGCTATTGCACAAGACTCAGTCAGCCAAGAACCTCGGCGGCCTGACCGATTTCTTGCGCGACTTCATGCTCGATGAGCCGCGCACTCGTGAGATGGCCGACGACTTGGTTGAGCAGTTCAGCAAGCTGGACAACGCCCACAACGAGGTGGTGTCGGCGGGCCGGCAGATTGAAACGCTCAAACCCGCGCGGGAAGCGAATGCCGAACGCCAACGCTTGTTGCAAAGGCGTGGCGAGCTCGAAGAGATCCGCACAGCGGTGGACAACTTCCAGCAGGAGCGCAGGGGCGAGCTGCTGCAGACGGAACGACGCTCCACCGCAACCCTGCTCGACGGTCAGGCCCAGTTGCTCACCATCCTGGAGAAGCGAAAGGCAGAGGCGCGCGCTGATCTCGACCTCCTGGTTGAGCAGCGTCGCGGCATGGGCGGCGAGCAGTTGGAACGCCTGGATGCTGATCGCCAACAGGCCGAGCAAGAGGCACAGGACCGAGAGGCCAAACGCGAGCGGGTTCGGCAAGCCTGCTCAGTGCTGGGAGCGACCCTGCCGGATGCGCCGCAGCGGCACGCGGAGCTGGTCGACTGGGCCAAGTCCGAACTTGAGCAAGCTTCCGAGGGAGACGGTGCAGACAGCGCCAAACGATCTGAACTGGCGGTGCAGGAGTCCGACCTGAATCGCCGGCTCGTTCAGATCCAGACGGAGCTTGCCAGCCTGGCCCGCCTGCAAAGCTCCAACGTTCCATCCCACCTGGCCGATATTCGCTGGCAGCTTGCCAAGGCCCTGCACCTGCGCGAAGGCGAGCTTCCCTTCGCCGGCGAACTCATTGAGGTCAAGCAGCCGGAGAAGCGCTGGCAAGGCGCGATCGAGAGGGTATTGCGTGGCTTCGCACTGTCCATGCTGGTCGAAGAGCGGCTGTACTCGGCCGTGTCGCGTTACGTTGACCAAACCCACCTGAAGGGCAGGCTGGTCTATATCCGCATGCTCCCGCAGGCGGCACCCGCAGGCGCGCCGAAATCCAACTCGGTCATGCACAAGGTCGTCGTCTCTGACGGCGCGCACCGGCAATGGGTGAGTGCCGAGCTGCGGCATCGGTTCGATCTCGAGTGCGTCGAGACCGCCGATGAGCTGCGAGACCTGGCTAGCGGCGTCACTCGCAACGGCCTCATCAAGCAAGGAGGTCGTCGACACGAGAAGGATGACCGCTCGGGCGTCGACGACAGGCGCAACTGGGTGCTCGGCGCAGACACCACGGCGAAGGTCACGGCCCTGCAAAACGAAGCCGACAGCCTCAACGCGCAGCTGGGCGACGTGCGCCAGCAACTTCAGAAGCTGGACGACCGAAGCCGCAACCAGGTCAAGCGCGTGCGCGCTTGCCAGACGATCTCGGATCATCGCTGGCAGGACATCGACTCTGCCACGCCGGCGCAGCGAGCGCGCGAACTCATTCAGCAGGCGCAGCAGCTGCGCGACACCAGCCCTGACCTGGCGATCATCGATGCCCGCATCGAGGTCGCCAAGGGACTGTTGACAGCGGCTGAGAAGCAGCACACCGAGCAGGCCGCGCAGGTGCTGGCGACCTCTCGGCAATTGGACGATCTAGACAGGGAGATAGCCCGCCGCGCTGAGCTTGCGTTCGTGGCCCCCACGCCCTTTCAGCGCAACGCTTTGGACGAGCGGCTGGAAACTGCCGGACGAACGCCGACATTGGCGACGTTGGCCGACGACATGCGGTTCGTGGATCGCCGTCTCAGCAACGAAGTGAATGCCCTTGACGGGCAGTTGGCCGACCTTGTGCGCAAGATCGAGGACGCTTTTTCCGCGTACAACCGCGGCTGGCTCGCAGAGTCCGGTGGGCTGGACCCAAAGATGGCGAGCTATGACGAGTACGACGCCAAACTCACCCGCCTGCAGATCGACGATCTGCCGCGAGTTGAAAAGAAGTTCAAGCAGTTGCTCAACGAGCAGAGCAATCAGCACATCGCGTTGCTGGCCAACCAGATCGATCAGGAGCGCCGCGACATCAGCGAGAAGATGGACGCGGTCAATCGCAGCCTGCGCAACGCCGAGTTCAATCCCGGCACCTATCTGGTGATCGAGGTCGAGGACCGCACGCCTCCCGAGGCCAAGCAGTTCAAGGCTGACCTGCGTGCTGCCCTGGCCAATACGCTCAGCGTCGATGACCAGGCGGCCGAAGCGCGGTTCCAGGCATTCAAGGCCCTCATCAAACGGCTGGCAAGCCAGCAGACACCCGACGTCAATTGGAAGACGCTGGCGCTCGACGTGCGGTTGCACGTGGAGTTCATCGCCCGCGAACTGCGGGAAGACGGCACGGAAGTGGAGGTCTACCGCAGCGGCGCCGGCAAGTCCGGTGGCCAGCGTCAGAAGCTTACCGCCACTTGCTTGGCGGCGGCCTTGCGCTATCAGTTGGGTGGCCCCGGCCGACTGCGGCCGACCTTCTCGACAGTCTTCCTCGACGAAGCGTTCGACAAGGCTGATGCCGATTTCACCGAAGCGGCGATGAAAATTTTCAAGATGTTCGGCTTCCAGCTCATCATCGCCACGCCCATCAAGTCGGTCATGACCATCGAGCCGTACGTTGGGGGCGCGGTGTTCGTGCATATCCAGGACCGAATGCACTCCAAGGTCTTGGTGCTGCCGTACGACGAAGAGGCACAGCGCATCGACTACGGAGTGCTTGACGGGCATGACCATGAGACGACCTGAGGACGTCGTCAACTGGGCGCGGCAACGCTACAGCAACCAGCGCCGGCGATGGTTGGATGGTGCGGGCGAATGGCCGCTTACGGTGTCGCTGGAACGGCCAAGTGAACAGGCGGCGCTTCGAGACCCTGTTGCCGTTCGGGCCTGGTCCGAGGCTTGGGCCACGTGGACCCCAATGACCACTGATGTCGCGCTGGAAACCGAAGCGGTCGCCTGGCAACGTATTGGGACACAAACCCTACCCTGCCGCATTTCATTTGCCACACCAGCATCCGTTGCCCGCCTCATCGGTGAAGGCTCATCTTGGCAGCGGGCCACCGTACGGCGTGTACAGCTCGTTCACCGATGGCCGCAGCTGGCCGAAGCTGGCCTGGGAACGCACTTCGATGTCTTGGCAAGCTGGCACGACTCGGACTTCGAGAGGCTCGGTGCGCTGCTGGAGTGGTTCGAGACGAATCCCCGCTCGGGCCTCTACTTGCGCCAACTTCCCGTTCGCGGCATCGACACAAAGTGGATCGACCTGCACCGACGCGGTGTGGTGTCAGACTTGCTGCGAAGACTTCGGGGAAACGGAATCGCGTCGAGCGATGAGCCGGACCAGGCGACGGGCCCGGACTTCTTCGAACTCTGTGGTCTTCGTCGGCCCACGGCCAGGATCAGAGTTCTGCTGCTGTCGCCGGAGCTCAGGCGCGCCGCCGGAGGGCTGAGAGACATTGAAGCGCCGCTGGAACAACTTCAGGCGCTCGACCTAACACCCCGGCGTGCGCTGTTGGTCGAAAACCTCGAGACGGCGTACGCGCTGCCCGATTTCGCGGGGACGGTCGCTTTCGTGAAGCTCGGCAACGCGGTCTCACTCGCCAGTCAGATGCCGTGGATGACTGATGCTCAGGTGGTGTACTGGGGTGACATCGACACCCACGGCTTCGGCATCCTTGCGCAGGCACGCAAGACCCTCAGCAACGTCACGTCGGTGCTGATGGACGAAGCGACACTGCTCGATCACCACGATAGATGCGTTCCGGAGCCGACCCAGACGCGCAATGCCGATGTCTCGATGCTCACAGATGCTGAAGCGGGCGTCTACAGAGGACTCCTCGACGGAACATGGGGACAGTCCCTTCGCCTCGAGCAAGAGCGGATTGAGTGGCTGTATGGGGTATCTCGGATTTCGCAGGCGCTGACCTGACGCGGCCTGGGCAGCTGACTGGGTGTGGTCCGGCGTTTCGTTTGTTTCTATTTTTTACCGTCAGCGCAACTCAGCCTTCAGATCGCCCGGAAGCCCGCATGAATGCTGGGCTTCGCGTCCGGAATTTACTGTCAACCTGAAAATCGACCTGACGGTAAATCTCTGCCGGCAACTCGACGAAGCGATTTTACCGCCAGATTTACCGTCAATTCGCTCGGCATGCCGTCGATAGTCGTCGATAATCCTGAACAGACATTTCTCTGACAGATCAAGACCTTGCGTAGTAGAAAGCACGCCTATCGATAGTCCGCGATAGACGCCGATAGACCTCGATCCCTACTCCCACTCGATCATCAACGGCTTCTTTAAGCCATTGATTCGCCTGTACGACATCTCGAACCTCGCTGGTCTTACCGTCAGATGTACCGCCACTTCGCGCGGCATCCCCGCGCGCAGCTTCCACCATCGATCGACATCTATCGAGAACAGTCGGCGCGTCCACGATGACCAGCTTTCGAGATCTATCGAGATCTATCGCTTCGTTGCATCCGATCCCGCAGGTGGAAGCAGCCACTCGGACGCTCGAGTCGGAATCGAGAAGGTGCCGGCATCAGATGGCGTAACCTGTTGTTGCATCATGTCTTTCTGGCAGAAATTTTACCGTCACGACGCTGCCGAACGGGCGCGGCGATCAGTGTGCATCCGCCGTCTGCTCCATTGCTTCCTTCCACGGCCTGATCTTCGCGAGCGTCTTCGCAAGGCCGGCCTTCGCCACCTCGGTATCGTAGTCCGCCTGCAGGCGCAGCCACCATCCATCCGAGAGCCCGAAGAAGCGGCACAGCCGCAGATCGGTATCCGCAGTGATGGCGCGCTTGCCGGCGACGATCTCGCCGATGCGCTGCGCGGGCACGCCGATCTCCTTTGCCAGACGGTAGTTGCTCATGCTCAAGGGCTTGAGGAACTCCTCGGCGAGCATCTCGCCCGGCGACACCGGCTTAAGTTTCCTGGTCATCTCGTCTTGCCTCAGTGATAGTCCACGATCTCGACGTCTTCGGCGTCGCTTCCCGTCCAGCGAAAGCAGATGCGGAACTGATCGTTGACCCGCACGCTCCACTGGCCCGCGCGATCGCCCTTCAGCTGCTCGAGTCGGTTGGCCGGCGGCGCGCGGAGGTCCTCGATGCGACGTGCGAGGTCGAGTTGCTTCAGCTTGCGCAGCGCCGGACGCTCGATGTTGGCAAAGCGCGCCACGCGCCGCAGCTGGGACAGTGCCTCGGTGTCGGCGCACTTGAACGTCCGGATCGCCACAGGCAGAATAATAACGCAGTGCGTGATTAACGACAAGCGTGATTATCGATGACCAGACACGCAGCATACAAGTGGGCGTTCGGGCCGCGTTTTCGCCGGCACTCCTTCGGCTGGCGCTCGCAACCAGCCGTGCAGCGGGTCAGGGAAGCTAGCGCCGAGATCCAGAAGGTTGCGAGGAAAGACCCGGCATTGGCCGCTGCCGGCGCGGTCCTATTCCTGGAGAGGGTGTCGCCTGCGCTCGAACAGGTCGACAGTTCCTCCGGCGCCATCGGCACCGCCGTCAATCACGCGATCGAGACCTGCGCGACGATCATCGCCGCCGCGCCGGTCGACGACCGAACGCGAGATCAGTGGCTCGACCGGCTCTGGGAAGCGCATCAGAACGACGAGATCCCCTACATCGAACGGCTGGCCGACTACTGGGGCGAGCTTTGTGCATCGCAGACGCGCGCTTCTGCTTGGGCCGACAGACTGATTGGCGCCGTCGAGAGCATGTGGGGTTCGAACCGGAAGCCCGGAGGCTACTTCCACGGCACGATCGCCTG